>JBAVMZ010000525.1:0-11903 GCA_049690595.1 Occallatibacter sp.
GCCCAGAAACCAGCCGGCCACCGCCAGCAGCACAAAGCCGGCCAGCAGAGCGGCAAGGAGATTGGCGCCGTAAGCCTGCGCCAGCACCCACGCCAGCCACACCACCGTGGCGAAGATGGGCACGGAGACCGCCTGGCGCAGGATCTCCATCCATGCGCCGGGCCGGGGCAGCCAGCGCGTCCAGGCCGGGTGCAGCGTCAGCGCGACGTAGGGCGCGGCCAGCCCGAGCGCCAGCGCGGTGAAGACCGCGAAGGTGACGCCGGCGGTCTGGGCCAGCGCGTAGCCGATGGCCGCCCCCATGAAAGGCGCCGTGCAAGGCGTGGCGACGATCACAGCCAGGATGCCGGTGAAGAAGCTGCCCGTGTAGCCCTGTTTGGCGGCCAGCGAGCCGCCCGCGCTGGTCAGCGTGAGGCCAATCTCGAACTCGCCGGCAAGTGAAAGACCGAGGAAGAAGAGCAGCCCGGCCATCAACGCGAGAAAGACCGGCGACTGGAACTGGAAGCCCCAGCCCAGCGTGGCTCCAGCCGCGCGCAGGCCCAGCAGCACGCCCACCAGCACCCAGAAGGAGACCAGAATGCCCGCCGCGTAGACCAGCCCGTGGGCGCGGCGGGTGGCGCGCTCGTGGTGGCCGGAGCGGACCAGCGCCAGGCCTTTCAAAAAGAGCACGGGGAAGACGCAGGGCATCAGGTTCAGCAGCAGGCCTCCGAGAAAGGCCAGGGCGACGGCGCGCAGGATTTCCGAGGCCGAGGTTGTGGGCCCCTGCGGAACCGGTTGCGGGGCGGCGGAGGCGGGCTGCGGCACGGGTTGGACGGCCGGAGCCGGGCTTGCCGGCGCGGCGGCGGGAGGCTGCGCCACGGGCTTGCTTTCCGCTGCGGATACAGGAGCGACGGCCTGCACCGGGTTCAGCCCTGGCAGGGCCGCAATCTCGTACGTCCGGCCGCCGGAGAGCTCGACCAGCCCGTTGAGCTGCTTGGGCGCCTGCTTGAGGTTTGCGTCCTTCTTCAGGTCGAGCGTGAATCCGCGCGCCGTGGCCGCGAACCGCTGCGGGGCGGGGTTGTTCACGATGTCCTGTTCGGCGGGGAAGAAGCTGGCTTCGCTCTCGCGGCGGCCGGTTTCGACGGTGAGCCGGAAGCCATCGGTTGTCGCGGAGAAGCCGAGCCTGGACCCAGCGGGCAGCGGCCTCGGAGCCGACTTCTCAAAGCGTTTGGAAAGCGCGGAGAACTCGCCGCCGCCGGCGCCTTTGCCTGCCGCAAGCGGCACGTCGAGATCGAGCATCGCCTTGCCGGGAATGCAGGAGGCCTGGCAGACGATCCAGCTCACCTTTGCCGCCAGGTGCAGCTGGGAGCCGGGCTGGAGGCTCGCGGCGGCGTGGAGCTTGACCGGAAAGAAGGCCTCGTCCTCGTAGCCGTAGTCCATCAACGGTCCGAGCGGGAGCCGCTTGGGCGCTAGGAACTGGATGGGTTCCGCAGTGATGCCGGCTGGCAGTGTCCAGTTCACGCGAACCGGCTCGCCGGCATCGCCGGGATTCTTCCAGTAGATGTGCCAGCCGGGCTCGAGCTGGAAGTAGATCGCAGCGGGAAGCTCGCCACTGGCGGACGAGCCGAATCCGCCGCTCATCAGTTGTACGTGGACGTGCGGCGCATCGGCGGAGGAAGCGGCAAGCACCGGCAGAGTGCAGGCGGCAGGAGAAAGGAGCACCAGGAGAAGAGCTTTGAGTCGCATAGCGGGCAAAGAGGGCCTCACGAGTTGGACGCAGCCGTGGCCGAGGCCGTCGCAGAAGATCGGCAACCTTCCGTCCATCTCTTACGCTAATCGATTCCGCGGCCGTCCGCGAAGCGGCTACTTCCCTGCCCAGTAGGCGCGATGACCCTTGTAGCTGGAATCGTCCAGGTTGGCCAGGATGGCCCGCCGCAGCGCCAGGATGTCGAGATCGCCCACCTGCTTGAAGAGGACCGTCCCGTCGGGCGCAAGCAGGACCGTCAAGGGCACGCCGGACTCCCACTTCGGGTCGAAGGCCGCCTGCATGGCGTAGGTGTCGGTCGAGGCAAAGAGCAGGTTGCGCGAGGTGGCGTGCTGCTTGTTCAGGAACTTCATCACTCCTTCGCGCTCGTCGGGCATGTTGGTGGCCACGGTGACCAGCTCCAGGTCGCGGCTCTGGAACATGCGGTAGGTCGTCTCGAGGTCAGAAAACTCGACGACGCAGGGGCCGCACCAGGTGGCCCAGAAGTTGACGAGCAGGAACTTGCCGGTGGGGTTCGAGCGCAGCTTCTTCAGCTCGTCCGCGGTGGCGGGCTCGAGCGTGATGGGCTGGGCCTCGATCTTCTTCAGGTACTCGGCGCCGCTCGGGATCTTCGACTTCCACTTTGTGGAGCAGCCGAAGACGCCGGTGTGGGGCACGGCAACGGGTTTGCCGGCGAGCAGCGCATCGATGGCGTCGCGGGTTTCGTGCGTGGTGGCCAGCGACTCGCGCTGATTGTTGTCCACGCGGCCTTCGTAGCGGAGCTTGCGCCCGGCGTCGAAGATGAAGACGTGGGGCGTGGCCTTGGGACCGTAGGCGTTGGCCGTGGCCTGCGTGGCGCCGTCGTAGAGATAGGGGAAGTTGAAGTGGCGGAAGGCGGCGCGGATCTTCATGTCGTCGAGGCTGTCTCCGACGTCGGTCCAGGCGAGTTCGTCCAAGCGCACCGCATCGGGATCGTTGGGCTCGATCATGACGAACTGCACGCTCTGGCCTGCGTAATCGTCCACGAGTTTCTTGAGGCGCGTCTCGTAGAGCTGGGCGGTGGGACAGTGGTCGCAGGTGAAGACGACGACCAGCACGCTGGCGGCTTTGTACTCGTCGAGGGTGTGCGTTTTGCCGTCGATGCCGGGCAGGGCGAAGGCGGGAGCGGGCGAGCCCAGGGCCAGGGTGGGATGGGCGCTGTCGTCCTCGGCGGCGCGCGCGGCGGGCGCAAGGGCGGCAAGCGTAAGAAGCAGCCCGCCAAACAGCAGAGCACTGAGCAGGCGCGGCGCAGCGGTCCGGTTCGTCATCATTGGCAAACGCCTCCCTCATCCGGTCGCAGCAAGTATAGCGTGGCGGCGCGGGCTGAGTTTATTCCGTGTCCGCAGTGGCCGGACCCGAGATGGACAGGTGGTTTCCGTCAGGGTCGTCGAAATTCGCGATCCAATAGGTTGACGTGAGACTTCGCGGGGCGTGAGTAAAGGCGACTCCTCTTGCTCCCAGGCAGCGATAGGCGGCCTTGACGTCTTTCACTGAGAAGCCGATTTCTCCGGCGCCGACGAGGGGCCCGCGCATCCTGGCGGCCGGTTCGCTGAGGCACAGAGCCACCTTTCCCCCATCGAGAAAGGCGATGCCGGGAAACTGGCGCTGCGGATGCAAACCCAACTTGCCGCAATAGAACCCGAGCGCACGCGACAGCTCGGAAACCCCGAGCACGACGACACTCACTTCAGAGAGTCTGAATTCCGCTTGTTCCATATTCCGCATCTCTCCTTTTCGCAGCCTCGGCGACCGCTGGCCGTCCCGGGACTGAGGACGAAGGGCACCGCGATCGGCAGCCACCGCGATGCACGGGCGCAGCGTTCTCTCGCGTTTCAAGTATCACTTTTGAGCCGGTTCCACAAGTACAGAGCGGCGGCTTCCCGGCGCCGATTGTCAGGATTGTCGTGCAACGCAGACCGGCTCACGGTAGTATTTCCCCAGTACCCGCGCGCCGTACGATCGCGCCGGATCCGTATGGACAAGCCCTCATCTGGAATTTGTTCGATCCTCAATCCTGGGAGATGTCTATGCCTCAAGAGGCCTGGGGGATGATTGGAGCGGGAATCGCCGCGCTGATAGCGGGGTTGATTCTTGTTCGGGCGCGGTTCGCGGCAGCTTCCGGCGCGGGCAGGGTTCTGGTGCTCGGCCCCGTCTTTGAGGCGGTCGCGCTGGCGATCTTTGCGGCGGAGCATTTTCTGGCCGCACGCGACCTGATGGGCATCGTGCCGCGGTGGCTGCCGGGTGCTCTTTTCTGGACCTATTTCGTGGGCGTGGCTCTGCTGGCCGCGGCCGTCAGCTTTCTCGCGTGGCGGCATGTGCGCTGGTCGGCGTCGCTGCTGGCACTGCTGTTCCTGATCATCGTGGCCACAGTCGACCTGCCCGGCCTTCCGAAGCACGCAGGGGAGCGGCTGTTCTGGACGCTCACGGTGCGCGAAATGGCCTTCGCCGGGGGAGCGATGGTGCTTGCGGGCAGCCTATGGCCGCTCGGGCGATGGACCGGCAGCGCGCTCGTCATCGTGGGGCGGCTATTGGTGGCGTGCACATTCGTCTTCTACGCGATCGAGCATTTTCTCTTCCCCCGGTTCGTGCCCGGAGTTCCGCTGGAAAAGACGACGCCGGCCTGGATGCCCGCGCCGGTGGCGATTGCCTATGTGGTCGGAATCACTCTGCTGGCTGCGGGCGTTGGGCTGATGATTCCCCGCACCTGCCGCGCTGCCGCCGCGAGCGCAGGCGCGGTGCTTCTGCTACTTACGCTCTTCTTCTACGTTCCAATCCTGGTGACGGAGATCCACACAAAGCTTGCGGTGGAGGGGATCAATTATGTGGGCGATACCTTACTCTTCGCAGCCACGGCGTTGCTGGCAGGCTTCGGCGCGGAGCTGCCGAGGGTACCGGAGCCTTAACAGCAGGTGGTGAAAGTCCAAATCGCCAGAAAAACGTCCCTCAGGGGCTGAAGCCCGGCCTTTTTTGCGGCGTGTTGTGGCACGACTGAAGTCGTGCCCTTTCACATTTTTCGTGCCATTTGCCGGGTTTTTCCGCAGCCTTTGAGGCCGTGCGCTTTCAGAACCGGACTTTTACCACGGACCGTTACACCGGTTCCAGAATAGCTGTCCCCCGGAAGCGATGGACTCAAGTGACATTTTCCTCAAGAAAATACACCTCGCACAATGCCAGAAAGGGCACGGGAATTCTGGAGCCGGTCAAAGGAACGTGAGTTGCGTCCACGCGTCCGGCCCGGGCCTGATTGCGGACGGTCAGATCTCCAGGTCGTCGCCGGCGTCGGCAGCCACGGCTGTGCCGCGGCGCTTGGCCAAGAGATACCCCTTGAGGAAGGGCTCGAGGTAGCCGTCGAGGACCTTGTCGACGTCGCCGACTTCGACCTTGGTGCGGTGGTCCTTGGCCATGCGGTAGGGCTGGAGGACGTAGGAGCGGATCTGCGAGCCGAAGTTGATTTCGAGCTTGGAGTCCTCGAGCTTCTTGGAGACGGCGCGCTTCTTTTCCAGTTCGTACTCGTAGAGGCGCGAGCGCAGCATCTTCATCGCCTTCTCGCGGTTCTTGTGCTGCGAGCGCTCGTTCTGGCACTGCACCACGATGCCGGTGGGCAGGTGCGTCATGCGCACCGCGGAGTCGGTGGTGTTCACGTGCTGGCCGCCCTTGCCGCCGGAGCGGTAGGTGTCGATGCGCAGGTCTTCGATCTTGAGATCGACCTGGATGGAGTCGTCGATCTCCGGCGAGACGTAGACCGAGGCGAAGGAGGTGTGGCGGCGCTTGGCCTGGTCGAAGGGCGAGATGCGGACGAGGCGGTGGACGCCGCTCTCGCCGGCCAACATGCCGAAGGCGTACTCGCCGAGGATGGTGAAGGTGGCCGACTTGATTCCGGCTTCCTCGCCGTCCTGGTAGTCGTTCATCTCGGTCTTGAAGCCCTGCTGCTCGGCCCAGCGCAGGTACATGCGCAGGAGCATCTCGGCCCAGTCCTGGCTCTCGGTGCCGCCGGCGCCGGGATGCACGGTGACAATTGCATTGAGCGGGTCGGCTTCGCCCGAGAGCATGGTGCGGGCTTCGAGCTCCTCGGCGAAGGCGGCAAGGTCCTTGATGCCCTGTTCGAGGTCGGCGAGTACGTCCTCGCCCTCGCGGGCGAGTTCGAAGTAAGCCTCGACGTCGCCGGTGCGGCGGACGAGTTCCTCGTCGTCGTGGGCGAGCGATTCCAGGCGCTTGCGGTCGCGCATGATGGGCTGGCTGGCGGCGGGATTCGACCAGAGGGCCGGATCGGCGAGCTTCTTTTCTACTTCGGCGAGTTCGCGGCGGATACGAGCGGGGTCAAAGATACTCCCGCAGGTCGCGCACTTGATCGCGGATGGGAGCGTAAGCGAATTCGAGATCGTTCAACGACATGTGCTTGGCTCTTCTTGACCTGACTTTGGGTTGGGGTGTGAAGCGTAGTTCGTTCGACTGATCTAGGATATCACCGCGCTGGTTTCGGCGGGTCCGGCGGCAAAGGCCCGTGGCTAAAGCCATGCCTTTTGCCGTCTGCTTCCAGGGGCCTGAAGGCCCCTTCTCCCTCCAGAAATACAGGTGCCTTCCCAGGCTCTTGAGGCGGATACCGGAGACCACGAAACCTGCCGGAGCAGCGCTGTTCTACGCCACCTTGATCTCGTCGAGCAGGTCGGGATGGCGATCGAGGACTTTGAGCAATTTGATCAGGGCCAGGGGCGGCTTGGTCTTGCCGTTCTCGTAGCGGGAGAAGGCGTTGACGCCGCCGCCGAAGAGTTCTCCGGCCTGGCGCTGGTCGAGCGCGAGCTTCTTGCGCACCTTGGCGATGAAGGCCGGGTCGACGATGGCCGCGTTCACCTGCCTGGCGAAGGACTGCATCTCGCGCATGACGCGCTCCGACTCGGCGCTGTCCAGGAGGGACTCGGCGCAGGCGGGGCAGAAGTCACCTGTCACCGCGGCAATCGTGGTGGTCTCGCCCTTGTAGGTAAATGGCAGGTCGCGGGTGTCCCGAATCAACTCCGGCGCTCCACAAGCCGGACATTTCATCGGCTGCGCTCCTGGTCGAGAATAGCGTGGACCGGGAGGTCCACGCTACAGCCGGCCAGGAGGCCAGCGCTACTGCCTCAACCGTGGCGGACTGACCTGGAGACCTTCACGGCCCAGACGACTGTGCCGAAGGACAGAAGAACGCAGAGCCAGGCGAAGAGGTCGCCGTGCTCGCTGTAGAAGGTGATGTCGTCGCGGAAGCCGTAGGCGGCGGGCAGCGCGTCGGCCTGGTGGCGGGGGATGCTCTGGCGGACTTGGCCGTTGGGATCGATGGCGGCGGTGACGCCGTTGTTGGTGGCGCGCAGAATCCAGCGGCGGTTCTCGATGGCCCGCATGCGCGCCATGTTCAGGTGCTGCCAGGGGGCGCTGGTGTCGCCGTACCAGCCGTCGTCGGAGATGTTGACGAGCACCTCCGCGCCCAGCCGCGAGAACTGACGAACCTCGTCGGCGAAGACGGCCTCGTAGCAGATAAAGACGCCGTAGCGGTGCGCGCCGCCTGAGGCCGTGGGCAGGCGGAAGACCTTGCGGTCCTCGCCGCGAGAGAACTCGGCGACGCGGCCGGTGAGCTTGCGGGCGAAAAAGATGATGCGCTTGAACGGAATGTACTCGCCGAAGGGGACGAGGTGAATCTTGTCGTAGCGGCCGACGCGGTTGCCCTCGGGGCTGACGACGAGCGCGGAGTTGTAGTTCAGCAGGAACTCGCCGCTTGGGTCGATATCGCCGCCGATGCTGCCGGCGATGACGGGCGCGTGGCTGGCGCGGGCGATCTGGGTGAGCGCCTGGCGCAGGCGCGGGTCCTGCTCGAAGAAGGGCGCCGGCGCCTCAGGCCAGACCACGAGGTCGGGATGGGTCGGGTACGGGGGACAGACGATCTCGCCGGTGGGAGCGGCGGTCTGGGGCAGGCCGGCGATGTAGCTTTTGCACTGCTGGCCTGCCAGGCGCTCGAAGTCGGCAAGATGGCGGTTCCAGTCGTCGGGTCCCCAGCCGAGGTCGGCGGCGACGTCGAGGTTGGGCTGGACGAGAACGGCGGTGGCCGAGGGCGCCGGCCGCGAAGGGACCACCAGCACTCCGGAGCCGAGCCCGATCATGAGGACAGCGCCCACCGCTGCCCAGAGCCTGCGGTCAAGGAACCTCCGGCGCGGGCAACAGTCCAGCACCAGGCCGGCGGCCAGCAGCGCGTTCACCGCGACCAGGACAAAGCTGATGCCGTAGACCCCGGTCCAGGGGGCGAGCCCGTTGACCAGAGAGTTATCCACCTGGGAGTAACCAAGTTGGTCCCAGGGTACGGAGGTAATCCGCGCGGCTGCCAGTTCCAGCGCAGTCCAGAGCACCGGCGCGGCCAGGAGAGCCAGTCGCACGCTGCCGGAAGCCCGGGCCACCAACACCAGCCCGAGCCCGAAGAGCCCGAAGTAGGTTCCCAGAACAAGGCTATAACCGAGGAGCAGCAACGCAGAAACCACAGGAGGAAGCCCGCCGTGGAGGAGCATGGTGTCGTAGATCCAGTAGCAGTTGCCTGCGTACCAGAGCACGCCAGCAAGGTAGCCGAGAAGGAAGGCGCGGCGCAGCGGCCGGGGCGAGCCGAGCGTGACACGCGAAAGCACGGCGGCCAGCAGCGGAACGAGGCCGAACCAGGCAAAGGCGGCGCGCCACGCGGGTAACGGTCCGGCGAGGGGAAAAGGTAACTCGATCAGGCCTGCACTCAGGCCGGCCGCGGCCCATGAGATCCAGTTCGAACGAAGACGGAGCATCCTGCGCCGAGTGTATCGCATGGAGCGGAGGGACCGGCCTCAGCGCGACGGATTTGCTGGCCTCGGCGGGGCCGCGGACTGGACGCAGATGCCCGGCTTGCGGGCGGCAGAAAGGCGTTACAATCGGCCTATGGTCATCGCTCGCTTCGTCATTTACGTGCTCGAAGGGATGTTTTTTGTGGGTCTCGCCGGTTCCGCCGTCGTGGTCCTGATCAGCTTTGTCGAGGACGGCAAGGAACTCTTCGGAAAGGACGAACCTCACCCGCCCCGGGCATGACCAGTCCGCAAGCAATCCCGATTGACTCGCCACTGGTTCGGCCTTACACTCACCGCAGGGCGGGGGCGGTTACCCTGTTCCTTAACCTGAGAGAGCCTTCAGGCACACGGGCGCACCCAACATGGCAACCAACCGCACGACCGTAGCCCCACCCTCGGACCGGGTCCGGCTGATCGTGGCATCCAGCGTGATGCTCACGTTCATCTCTTTCTGGCGCGCCGCCGCCATTGTGCTCAACGACCTGGGCTCATCGGCTTTCTATGCGGGCGGCATCGCCGAGCACGCGGTAGGCGCCGCGGCCCCCTGGTTCATCCTCGGGATCATGCTTTTCAGCTTCGCCGTGCGCGCCGTCTACGTCGAGAGCTGCTCGATGTTCACGCGCGGCGGCGTCTATCGCGTGGTCAAGGAAGCCCTGGGCGGAACCTTCGCCAAGCTCAGCGTCTCGGCGCTGATGTTCGATTACGTCCTTACCGGTCCAATTTCGGGTGTATCCGCCGGCCAATACATCACCGGCCTGATGAACGAATTGATGGCCGTGGCTGCCCGCAGTGACTGGCTGCCGCCGGCGCTGATGGACGCTAACAACCACCCCTTCCAGTTCCCAATGAATCAAACCTCCGCCGTCTTTGCGGCGCTGGTGACCATCTATTACTGGTGGCAGAACATCAAGGGTATCGAGGAGTCCAGCGACAAGGCGCTGCGGGTCATGCAGATCACCACCGTCATGGTGCTGATCCTGCTGGTGTGGGGCAGCTACTCGGTCTTTGTGCTGCGCAACCAGATTCATCTGCCGCCGGCGCCAATCCCATCGAACCTGCGCTTCGCCAGCGACGCACTGGGATTTCTGAAAGGCACGGGCCTGCCCATCTTCGGGCTCTTCGGCATCATCATGGCCTTCGGCCATTCCATCCTGGCCATGAGCGGCGAGGAAAGCCTGGCCCAGGTCAACCGCGAGATCGAGCATCCCAAGCTCAAGAACCTCAAGCGGGCAGCGATCGTCATCGCCATTTACAGCCTTATCTTCACCGGTGGCGCCACGCTGCTGGCTTCGGTGCTGATCCCCGCGATGCAGCGTACGCACATTTACCAGGACAATTTGATTGCCGGACTGGCCATGTATATGGTGGGACCGGAAGTTGCGCGCATCGGCTTCCGCATCTTCGTGGTCTTTGTCGGCTTCCTCATTCTCTCCGGAGCCATCAACACTTCGATGATCGGCTCGACCGGCGTGCTGATGCGCGTGGCCGAGGACGGCGTGCTCACCGACTGGTTTCGCAAGCCGCACTCGAAGTACGGCACCAGCCATCGCATCGTCAACCTTGTCTTTGGCATGCAGATGTTCACCATCGTCGTCTCGGGGGGCAACGTCATCACCCTGGGCGAAGCCTATGCCTTCGGTGTCATCTGGTCGTTTACCTTCAACTCGCTGGCCATGCTGGTGCTGCGCTGGAAGTACCGTGGCGATCGCGGATGGAAGGTTCCGCCGAATCTCCGCATAGGCTCCTTCGAGCTTCCTCTCGGCCTTCTTTGCGTCTTTCTGGCGCTGCTCTCGACGGCCATCGTCAACCTCTTTACCAAGTCCGTGGCCACGGTGGCCGGCGTGATCTTCGCCGCCGTCTTCTTCGTCATCTTCGCTGTCTCCGAGCGCGTCAATCTGCGCAGACACGCCTTGACGGCGCGGCAAATGAGGGACCACTTCCAGCTCGAACACCAGGACACCATTAGCCAAGAAACGACGGCCATCCGGCCGGGCGGCATCATGGTGACCATGCGCGATGCGGCCAATCCGCTGGCGCTGAAATGGGCGCTCTCGCGCACCAGCACAGAGGAGCAGGATGTCATTGTGATAAGCGTGCGCATGATGGGCGCCGGCGGGCCGGAGTTTCTCAGCGCCGAGGAACAGAGCTTCAGCGATCACGAGCAGATGGTCTTTACCAAGGCCGTGGCGGTGGCAGAGAGCTTCGGCAAGAAGGTCTCGCTGCTGGTGGTTCCCGCAGGCGATGTTTTCTCTGCCCTGGTGCAAAGCGCAAACTCGCTCGAGGTGGACATGGTCGTCTCCGGAACCTCGAGTTCGCTTACCGCCTCGGAGCAGGCATTCCATCTCGGCCAGGCATGGGAGGCTCTGCAGGAGCCCAAGCGCCAGTTCAACTTCTGCGTCATCGGCGCCAGCGGCGACGCCAAGGTCTTCTACATCGGGCCGCACGCCCCCTCCCTGACACCCGACGATGTGCAGCTGGTTCACCGCCTCTGGCTCAATATGCGGCGCGATCCAACCATGCAGGATCTGCACCACACCGACATCATTACCTACGCGCTGACCCGCCTGGCTGGCTCGTACGCGCGCGAGAAGCAGGATGTTTTGCGCGAGCTGCGCAGCTATCGCGCTTCCGCGTTGCCACCTCCGCCGCGCAGCAGCGCTGCGAACTCGCCTCGTTCCACCGGCAATCGCGGTTAAAGCGGACGCAGCGGGCTGTAATTCCTCTGCGCAGTGCCGGCCCTGCAAGACTTTCCGCGCAGGCCGGCGCGGCTATTATTGCGGCAGGGATTACTTTCCTTACTCGTAGGTAAGAAGATAGAACGAAGGCCGCGCTCCAGAGTACACCGCATGAAGGTTACCGGCTGATTCCGCACCAGGTTACTTCATCGCGCTTCCCATCCCCTTCGATGGCGGCTCTCTACACTCCAGGCAATTCGAGAGGTTCCGGAGTACCTGGGCTCTCTATCTTCACGCAAGATGCCTCTTACCCCCGCCCCGGTTGAGGATGAAGCCGATTGTGGGCCGCGGCTTGGGGATACAGCGGATCTGATTCCACGATGGACCGCCGCCTCGTCGAATCAGATGACAACTTATGCTCGCTATTTCCGCCATCTACCGCGCGCCCGAGCATCGGCCAGACAGGAATTTATCTGGCAGTTGGCTCGTTGTAGCCAATACGCGCATTTTTTGTTTGTAAAAAGCTCGTAAGTTGCGTATCGTTTTCAAAGGACAGGTGGCTGGCCCCATCGTCTATCCTCACTTAGGGCGTTCGGGAATTGGGCCACTTATCAGTACCTGACAGGAGGAACCGTGGGAGTTTCAGAG
>JBAVMZ010000526.1:0-2371 GCA_049690595.1 Occallatibacter sp.
GAGGAGCGAGGCTTGCGGCGGGCGCCGCGGCCGCCGGGGCCGTGGGTGGCTGAGGCTTCTCGGCAGCCGCTACCTCCGCTCCCGCGCCTCCGGGGATGATCCGCGCTTCGGCGCGGAAAAGGTGATAGTCCTCGAAAACCACGTGATTGAGCATCGTCTTCTGCGGGTGGAGCTGAAGGGCTTCGGGAATGAGGTAACGCTCGCTGAATTGCAGGCTCTCCGCCAGCGAAACCGAGACGCTGCGCTGCGGACAGATATAGCTCCTGCCGCCAATCTCCACCGGCCCATACTCGACCAGCAGCCGGGCCATCTGAACCGGATCGCCAACCTTCATCTCCGACTCGATGGTGATGCGCAGAATGGCGCCGGTGGCCGGGTCGGCGGCAATCTCGCCGTGATAGTCGACGATCTTGTGAAACGGCAGAAGATCGGGCGTGGTGGCGCGCTCCTCGGTGATGCAGCAGTAGGTGACCTCGTAGTGGGATCTCTCGCGCGGCACCTCGTAGTGAAAGACCGCGAGCGGCCCGCTGGAGCCCTCCTCCCAGTGGCTCCAGACCAGGCGCGAGCGCGCAGCATCCACCAGGACAATGCCGAGAATCGGCCCGAACTCGCCCCACGTTTTTAGCCCCGTGACGGCCGCGGGCTTCTTTCCCTGTCCGCCCTCTGGATCGTCCACCTCGCGGCCGTCGCGGTAGAGCGTGGTGGCGCGCGAGGAGCCAACCGGATGCAGCGGCTGGTAGGGGAGGAGGCCGTCGGGGCGTTGGATCTGGGGCGTGTCTTCGAAGCGGGTGGTCGCCCGCGTCGCAATGAAGTTCGGCAACTGCGGTATGGTTTTGCCGACGTAGGCCACCACCAGGCCCATGATCCGTTTCTGCTCGGCCAGATCCGGCGCGGCGGCCGGCGGCAACTCGGCCGCGGGCGGATCCTGAAACGCTGAGGCGTCAGCCAGGGCCAGCAGCGCCTGGCGGCTCTGGTCGCCGGGAACCGACTCCTGGAGCTGCTTCAGCCGCGCTGCCGAGAGACGCTCGCTCAACTCGAGTTCGGCAATGCGGTAGGCCTGCTCGGCGTCGGGTTTGCCGTGGAGGCGTGTCAGGGTCTGCTCGAGTTCCGAGATGCTGACGCGGCGGGCGGCAAAGCCGGGGACGACAAAGAGAATGAGAGCAAGAAGCAGAAGAGGCTTGCGCATCGGGTGAGCTTCCTTTCCCGGTCGGGGCCGGAGAACCGCATGCAACACTTCGACCGCCCGGCCGCTGCTCCGGTTAGGCAGGATTCATTGCACACTCTGACCGGCCCGGGACTTTCCGCTGTATTGTCACAGTAGTATCTTGCCACCCAGGGCTGTCAGAACCCCACTTTGTCAGGTCGAATGAGGACTGACGGAGGTGGAAGAAAGGGCGAAGACACGAACAATGTCCCTGAAATCAAGGTCATGA
The DNA here is from genome assembly GCA_049690595.1 of Occallatibacter sp. Classification (GTDB taxonomy): domain Bacteria; phylum Acidobacteriota; class Terriglobia; order Terriglobales; family Acidobacteriaceae; genus Telmatobacter. Next base: position 1,434 of record JBAVMZ010000526.1, read on the forward strand.
CCTGGCGTCAACTGCCGGGAGATGGCTGCGAATTTACCAACTGCAACGTATTTTGCTATTGATTTTTGAAGAAAATCTCCGTAAAATAAGACTCTAGAATGCTCGCGGACGAGACAATCTCTCCCCCAGACGGCGTCCGCGGCTGCTATCGCACTGAACCCCTATCTCCGAGGACAGAAGATCAATGGCAAAGCGTCGCGGCAATCCGAATTGGGGCAAGCCGGAGCCCATCGGCCCGGTTGTACCCACAGTCACCTCCTTCGAACAGATCGTGAAGGAGTTCAAGCTGACCCCGGACCAGTACATCCGGTCTACCCGCCTGCGGGAATGGGCTCGCCGGAACAAGAATTCGAAGTACATTCCCGAGGCATTGCTGGAAGCCTGGGGCTTTGAGATCGAATCGACGTTGTAAGCCTCCTTTTACCTGCCTGCTGTACCAGAGCGCTGCCTTCGGGCGGCGCTCTTGGTTTCTGGGGCGGGCTTTTGGCCCCAGGCCGCCGGCGTGGGAGAATAGATAACGTCGCCATGACCGAGAACCCACGCACCTTCGAGCCTCCTTTCATCGATGTCCCCGGCGCCCTGGATGAGATTCGCGCCGGCAGGATGGTGGTTGTCGTCGACGACGAGGACCGCGAAAACGAGGGCGACCTGACTCTCGCCGCCGAGCACGTCACCCCCGAGGCCATCAACTTCATGGCCCGCTACGGCCGCGGGCTGATCTGCCTGACGCTCACCGAGGAACGCGCCGACTATCTGCGCCTCTTTCCCATGACGCAACAAAACTCCTCGCGCTTCGGGACCGCCTTCACGGAGACGATCGAAGCCCGCGAAGGCGTCACCACCGGCATCTCCGCGGCCGACCGCGCGCACACCATCCGCACCGCCATCGACGCACGCTCGACCGCGGCCGACCTGGCGCGCCCTGGGCACATCTTTCC
>JBAVMZ010000527.1:0-3014 GCA_049690595.1 Occallatibacter sp.
GTCCTTCACCAACCGCGCCGCCGCGCCAGCCACTGCCGGACCCTCCACTGCCGCAGGGGCCGGCTCGACGGTCCTGCTGCTGGACGAGGGCCACGTTGCCTGGGGCGATCTGAGCCACGCCCGGCAGGAGATCCTCGCCTTTCTGGCCAAGCTCCCGGCCGGCGAGCGCGTCGGGCTTTACACGATCACGCGCACCGGCTTCCGCGTTCTGGCCGAGATCACCACGGGCCGCGACCTGCTGATCGCCACGCTCGGGAAGTGGATGCCGACGGCGCAGTCGGTCTCGCAGGCGCAGGACGAGGAGATGCGCCACCGGCAGCAGTTCAACGAGGTGCACTCGGTCGCCGACCTGAGCTCGGTGAACGGCAACCAGGTCGACGCGCCGGACGCCGAGTCCACCGTGGACCCGATGCTGCGCGCGATGGGCTCGAACCCGGCGCGGGCCAGCCTGCAGATTCTGGCCGGGGTGGCGCGGCACCTGTCGGCGGTTCCTGGTCACAAGAACCTGATCTGGGTATCCTCGGACAACGTCTTCGCGGACTGGCAGAACCAGGCGGTGGGCATCGACAGGGGTCCGAAGTCGATCGATTCGTTTGCGCTGAAGGTGCAGGAGGCGATGAACGAGGCGCACGTGGCTGTCTTCCCCTTCGACGTCTCGCAACTGGAGACCGCGGCGATCACGGCCGACGTGCGCACACGCAACGTGGAGCTGACGCAGGCGGCGATGGATGCTGCCACGGTGGTGCCGCAGGCCGGCGGCGCGGGCGGTCGCAACGAGGCGCCGGGGCGCATCACCGCCCAGATGCAGCAGGATATGCACCCCATTCAGGGGCCCATCCGCCAGGTGGCCGAAGCTACCGGCGGGCGCATTATCCGGCGCTCGAGCGACCTGGCCCAGGAGCTCCAGCAGATCGTCGACGACGGCCACGCCACCTATCAGCTCAGCTTTATCCCGGCCGGCCAGGCCGACGGGCAGTACCACACCCTCAGCGTCAAGCTCACGGGCCACCATCCCGGCGTCTCGCTGCGCTACCGTTCGGGCTATCTCTTCGCCAAGGAACCCGAGAGCCTGCGCGAACGCTTCCAGCAGGCCGTCTGGCGTCCGCTCGACATGAGCGAACTGGCGGTGACCGCCAGCGTGACCCCGGCCGACGGCGGCGCCAACCTGAAGCTCTCGATCGCCGCGACCGATCTCGGCATGGAGCAGCACGGCGACCGCTGGCTGGACAAGCTCGATATCTTCTTCATCCAGCGCGACGACCAGGGGCTGCACGCCCAGGTGGAGGGCCAGACGCTGGGCCTCCGTCTGCGCCCGTCCACCTACCAGAGCCTTCTCCCGGCGGGCGTGCCCTTCGAGCACTTCGTCCGCTTCAAGCCGGACCTTGCTTCGCTGCGCGTTCTCGTTGTCGACGAGAACTCCGGCCGCATGGGCTCGGTCACCATCCCCGCCCCGGCGCTCGGGGCGCAACCGTGAGCACCGGAGCGCGTACCGGTGTGCCGATAAACTCACCCCGGCGCCAGCCAAAGCCGCAAGGCCCGCCGCGCCCGAAATTCCGGAGGAACGATCGTATGAAGCGATTTGGTTTGTTACTCGCCCTGATTCTGGCCGTCACGCCCGCATGGGCGGCCAAAAAGGTCACCGTACAACAACTGAAAGACATGCTGGTCTCTCTGCAGAATGCCTCCAAGAGCGACACCGATGTGGCCAACGAGCTGAAACAGGTGGAGCTGACCGAGGAGATGACGATGAAGACGAAGATCGATCTTCTGGGTCTCTTCCCGCAGCCCTACACCCAATTTGCCGAGCAGATCTATGCTCTGGAGGCGAAGAGCGCGACACTGCCGCCTCCGGCCACCGACCTGCCCGCGACCCCGCCGCCTGACGCGGCCGCGCAGACCGCTCTGCTCAACAAGGCCTTCGATTATGCCAGCAAGACATACAGCGGCCAGCAACACCTGACAGCGACGAAGACCACGCTGCGTTTCCAGGACAACCTCGAGGCGCTGGCGGCCAGCTCCGGCATGCACTCGGGCGGCCAGGATGCGTCCTTAGCTTCAATTCGCAGCAGCACGGCCAACCAGTTTGTACGCTACATCAACTCGACCGAGACCAAGGTGGAGCTGGAGAACGGCGCCGAGAAGCCGTCCACGGAGAAGGACAAGACCCCCTGGGGCCAGAACGGGTACATCGCCCTCCAGGAACCCGATCCATCGCTGGGCCAGGTGATCTCCGAGGCCCGGGGCGCCGGCAATATCACTTTCCTGCGCTGGGAAACGGTGAACGGGAAGGCCGCCGCAGTTTTCGCCTACACGGTGGACAAGAAGAAATCGCACATGGCGGTCAACGTCTGCTGCTTCCCGGACACGGAGCAGGCGGGGCGGCTGAACTACTCGCAGCCGACCCAGGGCAACATGAATCCCGCGGCCCACGGCAATCTCCAGACCAGTACCAGTTGGCACAACTACAAGGCCCAGGTTCCCTACCACGGCGAGTTCTTCGTCGATCCGGACACGGGCATTATCGTCCGGCTGATCGTGATGGACGACTTCAAGAAATCCGACGTGGTGCACCAGCAGGACGAGCGGATCGATTATGGGCCGGTACAGGTGGGCAGCCAAACCGCGGTTCTGCCGCTGAGGACCATCATCGCCTCGGAATCGGTGCCGAATGGCGATTCGGGCGCCGGCGGCTACTCCGTCCGGCACTGCTACTTTACCGCCGAATACAAGGGCTACGCGGCGCAGTAAGCCGCTTCGCTTCGCGCTTCCCGGCCGCCCCCCGAGGCCGGGAAGCGCTCTCGATTCGAAATCGCCGCGCGGCGCCTGCAGGGTTATGCCTGGCTCCGATGGTCCGCGTCAAAACCCCGCGCCGGAACGTCTAACCGACAGTCCCGGTAGGGACACTCATCACTGAGCGCCCCCCGGACAGATCCGGACGAGCGGAATTACCGCATCCGGCTCCCACCTTGGGTGAGGACGCCGAGACGCACCAGAGGATAAGGATGACAGACCAA
>JBAVMZ010000528.1:0-6789 GCA_049690595.1 Occallatibacter sp.
GCGTCACCAGCTGGTGTTCGTCGATCCGGCTGACAACGCGCGCCGCCGGCGCGACGCCCTGGGCCATGAAAGCCGGAATCGAAATCAAGAGACCGACAGCTGCGACAAAGGGGAAGGAACGCTGGAAATGCATAGGGGTTTCTTGGGACCTTTCTTCGGATGTAAACACCGAATCGGCACAACAGTTGCCTTCGAGAAGAAGATTCGGCTGCGGGTCACTCCCCGCGCCTAAGTTTCTTTCTCCGGCAGAACAGGGCTTCCCCGCCCGCGGCTGCTCCGCGCAGAATTGCGGAACCGCCCACCGCGGCACAAAGAAACCCACTCGGGCCCGCACGGGCCATGCGCATCGCTTCCCAGCCCCATCACGCCGGGCGCCTGAGGAAGTCATCGAACGATCTTCTTCCGGAACCGGGTTGCACCATGGCTCCGGAGTGTCTTTAGTGATTTAGATGCCCACATCCGGTAAAGGTTTGCACAGTGTGCAAAAACGAGACTCCCGCGGGACCGGGTTTTGTCGATCCGGCCGCGGATCCTGCGGGAGTGGGTTTCTTCGTTCGCTCCGCGAGAGCGAGTGAGGCATCGACGAACCAGATGCGCCGTCCCTACGGGACTCCGGATACGTTGTGGGTTACGCCGACCCCACGCTGAAGCGCGGGGCTAACCAACACTGCGCCTACGGCGCGGGGGGAGTGGCCTCCGCCGGCGGCTACTGGCTTCCGCCGGCGGCGGGTGGCGTTTGCGACTGGTGTTTTTTGCCGGAGGCGTGTGGCTTTGCCGGAGGCGTGTGGCGTTTGCGACTGGTGGCTTTTGCCGAAGGCGTGTGGCTTTGCCGGAGGCGGGTGGCGTTTGCGACTGGTGGCTTTTGCCGGACGCGGGTGGCTTTGCCGGAGGCGTGTGGCTTTTGCCGGCATGGATAACTCCGGCGCAGGCCCCTTCGAAGGGCCACCAGCCTTCAAGCCTCCGGCTCTGCCGGAGGATACCTACTGGTTGACGGGGACGACGACGGGCGCAGCAAGCGTAACCTTGCCTTCCAGTTGCGGATTGGCCGAGGAGCGGCTGACGCGGATCGTGTAGCTGCCCGCGTCGGCGTGCCACGACTTGGACTTCTCGTCGAACCAGGTGAAGGCGCGCGCATCGAGCGCCACCGTCACGTGGCGCGTCTCGCCCGGCTCGAGCTCGACCCGCGCAAAGCCCTTCAGCTCCTGCGGCGGCCGCGGGACCGACGGATGCTCCTCAGAGACGTAGACCTGCGCCACGTCGGCGCCCTTGCGAGGGCCGGTGTTGGTCACGTCGAAGCTCACGGTGTAGTTGCCAGGCGCGCCCGGTTCGATCTTCAGTCCGCCGTACTTGAACGTGGTGTACGAAAGCCCGAAGCCGAAGGGGAAGAGCGGCTTGACGCGCAAGTGCTCGTAGCCGCGATAGCCGACGAAGACCTCGTCCTTATAGGGAATGTCGAGCGTTCCCGGCGTCGGGTAGTACCAGGCGTACGAAGGGTTGTCTTCGAGCTTCCGCTCCCAACTGATGGGCAGCCGGCCCGAGGGGTCGATGTCGCCGAAGAGGACCTCGGCCAGCGCCGTGCCGCCCTCCTGGCCCGGATACCAGTTCTCGATCACCCCGGCCACCTTGCCGATCCAGCGCGAAGCATCCACGCTGCCGCCCGAGGTGATGGCCACGATGGTATTCGGATTCACCGCCGCGATCTTCTCGATCAGTTCGTCCTGTCCCGGCGGCAGGCGGAACTCGCGGTCCGCGCCCTCGGTCTCGATCTCCGCGTTGTAGCCGACGGCCACGATGACCGCGTCGGCCTTCTTCGCCATCTCGATGGCCGAGGCGGCCACCAGTGTTCCCTCCTGCACGATGCCGATCTTCACCATGCCGCCGGTGAACGGAACGGTGTCGAGGATCTCCAGCACCACCTTGTGCGGTCCCGGCGCCAGTGTGGCCGCGGCCTGCGAGAGCGCGAACCTGGGCACCTCGCCGTTGTCGATCACGGTTTTGTCGTCCACCTTGAGCCGGCAGCGTCCCTGGTACTCCAGAAAGACGGTGTAGTCGGCCGGCTTCTGCGCAAAGTAGTAGCCCGTCCAGCGGGTGTAGGTCGGCGTCGGCGTGGCGTTCATCATGTTCATCATGAACTCGGCCGGCAGCGTGGCGACCAGTTCCGAGCTGTCCTGCGCTGACGTTCCGGCGCCCGCCTCGAAGCCGCCGCTGGTGTTGGCCGTCAGCTCTGTGCGCGTGGCCGTCGGCTTGCCCTCGAACCTGGGATTGTCGAAGGTCTCCACCGTCAGGCCAGGCTGGAACTTGTCCGGCGCCAGCAGGAAGCCCGAACGCATCGCCATCAGACCCAGGCTCGGCAGGCCGCGGTCATAGAGCACGGTGGCCTTGCCGTTGAGCCGGTCGCTGATGCCCTTGAGAGCGCTGACCGAGGCAAAGACCGGGACTTCGCCCGAGCCGCCGGCCGTGGGGCTGCCGGGGAAGGCGTCGGGGCCGATGACGGCGATCGTCTTCACTTTGGCCGGGTCAAGAGGAAGCAGGTTCTTTTCGTTTTTGAGCAGCACGAGGCCTTCGCGCGCGCCCTGCAAAGCCGCCGCACGGCCCTCCTGGTTGTAGCGCGGGATCGAGAGGTCCAGCGGGTCGTTGTCCATCCAGCCGAAGCGGTACGCCACGCGCAGCAGGCGCCGTATCTTGTCGTCGATGGTGGCTTCCTTCACCGTCCCGGCCTTGATGGCCGGTAGCAGCGCCTTGGCGTTCATGTAGGTGCCGAAGGGCATCTCGAGGTCGAGCCCCGCGTTGGCCGCCGCCACGCCGTCGTGCGTCGCCGTCCAGTCCGACATCATCAGGCCGTCGAAGCCCCAATCCTGCTTTGCGATCTCCACGTTCAGGTGGTAGTTCTGCGTGGCGTGGTCGCCGTTCAGGAAGTTGTAAGAGTCCATAATGGAGCCGACGTGCGCGCGCTTGACCGCGGCCTCGAAGACCGGCAGGTAGATCTCGCGCAGCGCCCGCTCGCTGACCACCGAGTTCGAGGTGAAGCGGAAGTACTCGGAGTTGTTAGCCGCGTAGTGCTTGATGGTGGCGCTCACGCCCTGCGACTGCACGCCGTCGATGTAGCCCACGGCGGTCTCGGCGGCGAGGAACGGGTCCTCGCCGAAGTACTCGAAGTTGCGGCCGTTCATCGGCGCGCGGTAGATGTTGACGCCCGGTCCGAGCAGGTAGCTGGCTCCGCGCGAGCGCGCGTCGCGGCCGATCTGCGTACCGATCCGCTTGGCCAGTTCCCGGTCCCAGCTCGCAGCCAGGCCGATGCCAGCGGCGTAGGCCGTCGAGGGCGCCGGAATGTGCGCGCCCACCGGCCCGTCGCTCATCCGGAAGGCCGGAATCCCCAGCCGCGGCACGGGTGTCGAGGCCATCATCGTCGCCCCGGAGAGCATCTTGATCTTTTCTTCGAGCGTGAGCTTGGAGATCAGCTCGTCGATCTTCTTTTCCGTATCCGCCTGGGCGCCCTGCGCCTTCGCCAGCGTCCCGGCAAAGACCAGCGCCAGCGAAAGCAGCAGCCCGAGGGCCGTGCGCACACGCCCTCCGAAAATCCCGCTTACCATGGTTGCCTCCTGAAGGAACCGCCGGCCCATTCTACTCCGCCGGCGGCATGGTTCGGCGGCCGGGGGCTCTAAGATCCGCAACCGGCACACGCCGGGGGAGCGCCCTCTCTCCCGCCTTGAGTCAGACGTTTTGGCTCCAACCTATTTCAGACGCTCCGCCGCCCTGAATTGTTCCCGCCGAAGCCGCCTGTTCCCTGTTCCCTATTCCCTATTCCCACACCGCCACGGCCCCCACCGCCCGGTCCATCCGCTCCAGAGCCTCAGCAGGCAACTTCACGCCGACGGCCTTCACGTTGTCGGCCACCTGCTCCGGGCGCGAGGCCCCGATGATCGCCGAGGCCACTTCCTCGCGGCGAAGCACCCACGCCAAGGCCATCTGCGCCATGGTCAACCCCAGGTCGGCGGCAATCGGCTTCAGCCTCTCGACGGCTTCGAGCAGGTAATCCGAACGGTAGTGGCGGCCGGCCGTCTCCATGAAGACGTTCATCTCGGCGCTGGCGGCGCGGCTGCCCTCCGGCGGCGGCTGGCCCGGCCGGTACTTGCCCGTCAGCACGCCGTGCGCCAGCGGCGAAAAGGCCAGGTTGCCGATTCCGTGCCGCGCGCAGGCCGCGAAGACCGCCCGCTCCGGCTTGCGCCAGAGCATGGAGTACTGCGGCTGGCTCGACGAGAAGGCGGTCAGCGCCTCCCGGCTGGCAATCTCCGCCGCCGCGTCAATCTGCTCGGCGGTCCACTCGCTGAAGCCGATGGCGCGGACCTTGCCCGCCCGGACCGCCCGGTCGAGGGCCCGCAAGGTCTCGGCGAGCGGCGTTTCCTTGTCGTAGCGGTGGCACTGGTAGAGGTCGATATACTCGACGCCGAGCCGCTCCAGGGAACGATTGAGTTGCTTTTCGACCTGCGCCGCCGAGAGTCCCTTGTCCGGCTCATCGCCCGGCTCGTCGCCCACCGGGAAATAGAGCTTGGTGGCGATCTGGTAACGGTCCCGGGGAAAGGCCTTCAGCGCCGCGCCCAGCGCCCGCTCCGCTTCGCCGGCCCCGTACTGGTTGGCGGTGTCGAAGAGCGTGATGCCGGCATCGACCGCCGCGTGAATGCACCGCGTGGCCTGCTCCCGCGCAACTCCCCCCGCCACCGTCAGCCAGGTTCCGAAGCTCAGCTCCGAAACCTCCAGCGGCCCATGCCCCAAACGGCGATAATGCATACTCATTTCACTTTCCGATGCAAGTTCTCAGTCTGTGCATCACTTTTCTTCAACTTGCATACTTTTCTGCGATTGTTCATAATGATGGCAACATGAGCACCACGATCCCACCCTCGACGGCCAAGCGCAACACCTCCCCGCGCGGTGGAGTTGCAAGCGCGCGAGGCCGTAAGGTCACTTCCCGTAGAACCACCATAACGCTCTCCCCCGAATCGCTGGAGATCGTGGAAAGGTTCAAGAGCGCCAGCGCGACTTCCACGAGCGCGGCAATCGATCGAATCATCCAGCGCAGCGAGCCCAAGCCCTCCCGGCTCAAGGAAAACGTCAACGGCTTCCTGGTGCTGGATGTGCCCTTTCGCCGTGTCAACGTCACCCTTGAGGATGTCAAGCGCGCTGAAGACGAGATGGATCTCGAGTACGTGGAACGGTTCATGACGCGCAAGAAGACGGCTGAGAGCGAAGGAAAAAGAACAGGAGGCCGGCAATGAGCACTCCGACCGCACCGGTCAAACCAGAAGAACGACCGCCTGCCGCCGCCCGCACCGCCCAGCGCGAAGCCCGGCCAGCTTCTCGCCGCACCACGGTCGCACTTTCCCCGAGAGCTCTGGAGATCGTAGAACACTTCAAGCTTGCCACAGGGCTGTCGATGAGTGACGCCGTTTCCGAGCTCATCGAGCGCAGCGAGCCGCGCCCCCCGCGCATCAAGTGGGTCGATGGCCTGCCCATGGCCGATATTCCTCTCACCGGCAAGTGGATCACAACCGAAGACGTGCTCCGCGCCGAGGCTGAACCCTGGTGACACGTTTCCTGCTCGACACCAATGTCCTTATCGCAATGCTCTGGCCGCGGCACGTCGACCAGAGTAAGGTGGTTGCCTGGTTTTCGTCGAATGCGCGCGGCTCCTTCGCGTCCTGCTCGCTCACACAGGCAGGGTTTGTACGCGTAAGTTGCTCCTATCCCGTTGAAAACGAGCGGTTCGGTCTGGCGGAGGCCACCGCACTTCTGCGCGCATTCACCGGCCTGCCCGGCCACGCCTTCTGGCCCACGACCATCGACCTCTTCGAGGCCATCGCCCCCTTCGAACGCAGGATGCACGGGCCCAAGCAGGTCACCGATGCTTACCTCCTCGGCCTCGTCCGCCACCACGGCGGCAAGCTCGCCACCCTGGACAAGGCCATCCTCGCCCTGGCCGGCCCCGAGTTCAGCCACCTCGTCGAGCTGATTGCGTAGACCTTACCCCACCGCCTGCACCGACCCCTTGCCCAGCAGTTCTTCCACGCGCTCGACCCAGCCGCGGTCGGCCGCCACGCTCAGCCCCGCCGGCTCCAGGATCACCGCCCACTCGCCCTTCTTCTCGAGCTGCAGCATCACCTTGCCCGGCCCCGGCGCCGCTTCGGCCGCGCTCTTCAGCGCAGTCAGCGTCTCCTCCGTGGCGCGGTCCACGTTCACGCGAATACGCACGCCGGGGGGCAGTTTCACCTGCACATCGTCCAGCGCCTGAATGGTAACGATCGAGAGCTTCGGCGCCGCGTCCTCGTCGCCCATCAGCACGCCGCGCACCAGCACCGGCGCTTCGATTTTCAGCGCCGCGGCCAGCCGCTCGTATTCGCGCGAGAAGACAATGATGTCGATCTTGCCTGTCGCGTCTTCCAGCGCCGCCTGTGCGTAGAGCTTCTGGTCGCGCTTGCTCTTCTGCACGCGCACGCCCATCAGATTGCCCGCCACCAGAATCTCGTCCGCCGGGTCCGACTGACCCCAGCGCCGCTCCGGCGGTTTGCGCTCCAGCGCCTCGGCCACCGAGATCACCCCGGTCAGGTTGCGAATCTTCTCAGCGTACTTGTCCAGCGGATGGCCGGAGACGAAGAAGCCCAGCACCTCTTTCTCGTTGGCCAGCCGCTCGCTCTCCTCCCAGTCGGCTACGCGCGGCAGATCGTCCGCGTGCGCGCCGGCGGCCGGCCGTGGGCCCTCGTCGAAGAGCCCGAAGAGCCCCGCCTGCCCCTGCGC
>JBAVMZ010000529.1:0-10703 GCA_049690595.1 Occallatibacter sp.
GCCGTCGACGGCGCGGGGCGGCGCGGTTTCGCGGATCGCGCCGGTGCTCGAAAGCGGCGCGGGAGTGGTGACCTCGCGCGCCGATGTGCATTATGTTGTCACCGAACACGGCGTGGCGTACCTGCACGGAAAGACGCTGCGTGAGCGGGCGTTGGCGCTGATTGGAGTGGCCGATCCCAAGTTCCGTGCCGAACTGGAAGACTTTGCCGTGCGCGCGCATTATTTGGAGCGTCGCGCGGAGCCGGTCCTCGTCTAACCATATGGGGCCGGAGAGGAGCAACGCATGAGCGAAGAAGTCAAGCGAGACCGCGGGTTGCTGCAGGTGGACGAAGACGAGTGCAAGGGCTGCGGCCTTTGCGTCGCGGCCTGTCCCCCGACGGTCATCCGCATGAGCGAGCGGTTGAATCATTACGGATATCGCACGGCCGGCTATACGGGCTCGGGCTGCACCGCGTGCGGCATCTGCTTTATGGTCTGCCCCGAACCCGGAGCAATCACGGTGTACCGGGCCATGAGCCCGGCAGTGGCCGCGGCGCGCGCCGCCGAAGCCGGCGTCAGCGCAGGAGCGAGAGAATGCACAAGCAATTGATGAAGGGAAACGAAGCCATTGTGCGCGGCGCGATTCTGGCCGGATGCCGCGCCTTCTACGGCTATCCGATTACGCCGGCCAGCGAGATTGCCGAAGCCGCCGCGCTGTATGTTCCCCAGTCCGGCGGCGTTTTTCTGCAAGCCGAGAGCGAGGTGGCGGCGATCAACATGCTGTACGGCGCATCGGCTGCGGGCGTGCGCACCATGACAGCGTCAAGCGGTCCGGGCATGAGCCTGATGCAGGAGGGCATTACCTACATGGCCGCCGCCGAGCTGCCTTGCGTGATCGCCGACATCACGCGCGGCGGTCCTGGCCTGGGCTCGCTGGGCTGCGAGCAGAGCGATTATCACCAGGTGGTGAAGGGTGGCGGCAACGGCAACTACCGCACCATCGTGCTGGCGCCGTACTCGGCGCAGGAGATGAGCGACCTGACCGCGCTGGCCTTCGAACTGGCAGATAAGTACCGCAATCCCGTGGTGGTGATGGCCGATGGGTTCGTGGGCCAGATGATGGAGCCGGTGGAGTTTCCGCAGCCGGCCAAGCTGCCTGCAGCTCCGGAATGGGCCGTGACCGGCTGCCGCGAGACGCGCGGCAATCTGATCTGCTCGCTGCACATCGAAGTGGACGATCTGGAGGCGCTTAACCTGAAGCTCGAGGCCAAGTACCAGCGCGCCGAGCGCGAAGAGGTGCTGTTCGAGAGCTGGATGACGGACGACGCCGAGATCGTCCTGGTGGGCTACGGCATCATTGGGCGCATCTTGAAGGCGGTCGTTGCCGAGTCGCGCGCGGCCGGACTGAAGGTGGGGCTGTTGAGGCCCATCACGCTCTATCCGTTCCCCAACCGCGAATTCGAGCGGCTGATTCCCAGCACGCGCTCGTTCGCCGTGGTCGAGATGAGCAACGGCCAAATGCGCGACGATGTGCGGCTGGCGGTCAACGGCGCACGTCCGGTGGAGTTCTTCTCGCGCGTCGGCGGCCGCGTTCCCTCGCACGAAGATATTTTCGAATTCGTGTGCGGGCTGGCCGCGAAACTCGGCGGCGGCGCGTATGCGGCCGACGAATGCGAACGGGAGGCCGTGGCCCATGTCTAACATTGTTATTCCCGAATACGAGGCCACGCACTCCCGGGCGCGCGCCTTTTACGATCGCTTCGAACGCAAGGGCGAGCTGCAGCACCAGACGCACTACTGCCCGGGCTGCGGCCACGGCACGATCCACAAGATGCTGGCGCGGGCCATCGACGAACTCGGCATCCAGGACCGCACCATTCTCATCAGCCCGGTGGGCTGCTCGGTCTTTGCCTACGAGTACTTCGACGTGGGCAACATCCAGGCGGCGCACGGGCGCGCGCCCGCGGTTGCGACCGCGGCCAAGCGCGCGCATCCGCATTCGGTGGTGATCAGCTACCAGGGCGACGGAGATCTGGCGGCCATCGGCACGGCTGAGATCGTCCACGCCGCCAACCGCGGCGAACCGCTGACGGTCGTCTTCGTCAACAACACCATTTACTCGATGACGGGCGGGCAGTTCGCGCCGACCACGCTGATCGGGCAGAAGAGCCTGACCACGCCGCTCGGCCGCGATCCGCTGAACGAGGGCTATCCAATCCACGTCTGCGAGCTGCTGGCCACGCTGGAGGCTCCGGTCTACATCGAGCGCGTGGCGCTGGGCGACAACAAGCAGGTGTTTCAGGCCAACCGCGCTATCAAGCGCGCGCTGGAAAACCAGGTCAAGGGCCTTGGCTTCTCGCTGGTGGAGGTGCTCTCGCCCTGCCCGACGATCTGGAAGATGAACGCCGTGGACGCGCAGAAGTGGGTGAAGGACGTGATGGAGAAGACCTATCCGCTGGGGGTCTTCCGCGACCACACCAAGGAAGCGACGCCGCGGCCCGCGCCCAAAACGCCGCCCGAGCTGGACGAGATTCCGGGCATCCTCGGCATTGAGGAAGAGACCGGGGAGCAGGAGCACCATCGCGTGCAGGCCGAGGTCAATCTGCAGGTGCGCGTGGCCGGCTTCGGCGGCCAGGGCGTGCTGCTGCTGGGCGAGGTGCTGGCCGAGGCCGGGCTCGACGCCGAGCTCGAGGTCTCGTGGCTGCCCTCGTACGGACCGGAGATGCGTTCCGGCACATCGAACTGCCACGTGCGCGTCTCCAGCAAACCCATCGACACGCCGCTGGTGGCGGCGCCCGACGTGCTGGTGGCGATGAACGAGCCCTCGCTGCGCAAGTTCGACAAGAGCGTGCGCGACGGCGGCTGGGTCATCTACAACGGCGACGAGTTTCCGGAGGACTGCAACCGGCCGGAGATCAACGTGCTGAGCGCGCCGTTTACGCACATGGCCGACGACATGGGCAACCCGCGCGCGGCCAACATGATCATGCTGGGGGCGTTGCTGGAGATTGCGCAGGCGCTGCCAGCGGCCTCAGTGGACCAGGCGCTGCGGCGGCATGTGAAGCCCAAATTCATGGAAGTCAACAAGCAGGCGATGGCCCGCGGCCGCGAGCTGGTGCGCGAGCGCATGGCGGAGGTGGTGAAGTGAAAGCGGACGGAGATCCGAATCTGATTTGTTATTTCGGCGGCGGGTATATGCCCCTGGGCGAGGCCCGCGTGGGCATCCTCACGCACGCATTGCACTACGGAACCGGCGTCTTCGAAGGCATCCGCGGCTATTGGGACGAGGCTCAGGAAGAGCTCTTTCTGCTGCGCGCGCGCGAGCACTTCGAGCGCTGGAAGAAGAACTGCGGCATCCTGCGCATCCACTTGCCGCTGAGCACCGACGAACTGGTCCAGATCTCGGTGGAGCTGGTGCGGCGCAACAACTTCCGTACCAACATCTACATCCGCCCGCTCGCTTACAAGAGCGCCGAGCGCGTCGGCGTCGCCTTCGACGACCAGGATGCGTTCGCCATCGTGGCGCTGCCCTTCGGCGATTACCTGCCCTCGGCCAACGGCCTCCATGCCGGCGTCACCTCGTGGCGGCGCGTCGAGGACAACGCCATTCCGGCGCGCGCCAAGATCTGCGGCGCATACGTGAACAGCGCGCTGGCCTCGGACGAGGTGCGCCGCTCGGGCTTCGACGAGGCCATCTTCCTCAACGAGGGCGGCCACGTGGCGGAAGGCTCCACCTGCAACATCTTCATGGTGCGCGACGGCGTACTTTTGACACCCCCGGTCAGCGAGAACGTGCTCGAGGGCATCACGCGCGATTGCGTGATCCGCCTTGCGCACAACGAACTGTGCATGGAGGTCGCACAGCGGCCCATTGACCGCAGCGAGCTCTATGTTTGCGACGAACTCTTCTTCACGGGAACGGCCGTCGGATTGGCGCCCATTACGCGCGTCGACCACCACCCGGTTGGAGATGGGAACTTGGGTGCGGTTGCGCGCCGGATACAGAAGTTGTATTTCGACGCCACCCGCGGATACATGCCGAACTACAGGAACTGGCTCGTGCCGGTCTACCGGTCGCGCCTCGATTCCGCCGAGGACCTCCACTCGCTGGTAGGCAACAACGCTGGATGAGCGACGATCCCCGGGCGAACGCGCGATTGGCCGGCGCCAGGCCACGGAGGAAACACCATGTTGACAACAGGCAAGGCTGAAAATGCCCACGAACTCGCGCTGGAGAATTTCGATGCCGCAGCGGATGTTCTTGGCCTCAACAACGATATTCGGGAGATGATCAAGTATCCCGAGCGCGTCCTCACCGTCTCGATTCCCGTCCGCATGGACGACGGTCGCATCCATCGCTTCGAAGGCTATCGCGTGCAGCACAGCTCTGCGCGCGGCCCGGCCAAGGGCGGCATCCGCTACCACCCGCAGGTGACGCTGGACGAGGTGAAGGCGCTGGCCACCTGGATGACGTGGAAGTGCGCCGTGGTGAACATTCCGTTCGGCGGCGGCAAGGGCGGAATCACCTGCGACCCGAAACACATGTCGCAGAGCGAACTGGAGGGGATGACGCGTCGCTACACCTCGGCGATTCTGCCGATCATCGGGCCGGAGAAGGACATTCCGGCGCCGGACGTGTACACCAACCCGCAGACCATGGCGTGGATCATGGACACCTTCTCCATGACCAAGGGCTATGCAATTCCGGGCGTGGTGACGGGCAAGCCGATCTGCCTTGGCGGCTCGCTGGGCCGCAACGAGGCGACGGGCCGCGGCGTCTTCTACACCATCCAGTGCGCGTGCGAGCACCTTGGGATGCAGATCAAGGACTCGACCGTGGTGGTGCAGGGCTTCGGCAACGCCGGCTCCATCGCCGCGCAGTTGCTCCACGAGGCCGGCGCCAAGGTCATCGCGGTCTCGGACTCCACCAGCTGCGTTTACAACCCCAAGGGCCTCAACATCCCCGAACTCATGCACCTCAAGGCCCTTACCGGCAAGGTGCAGGGATTCCCCGAGGCTGAGCCCATCACGCCGGCGGAGCTGCTGGCCCTGAAATGCGACATCCTGGTTCCCGCAGCGCTGGAGAACGCCATCACCGTTGAGAACGCCAAGACCATCAAGGCGAAGATCATCGGCGAGGCGGCCAACGGGCCGATCACGCCCCAGGCGGACCGCATCATCGAAACCAACGGCGGCTTCGTCATCCCGGACATTCTGTGCAACGCCGGTGGCGTCACCGTCTCCTACTTCGAGTGGGTGCAGGACGAGCAGCATCTCTTCTGGGAGGCGCAGGATGTCTACAACCGTCTGGAGCGGGTGATGAAGACCAGCTTCCGCGACGTGCTCAAGATCCACCTCGACCACAAGGTCTGCATGCGCACCGCGGCCAACATGCTCGGCATCGGCCGCGTGGCCGAAGCGGTGCAAATCCGCGGGATCTATCCGTAAAGCGCGCACAACCCACAGGTGCTCCACCGTGCAAAACCCAGAGGGCCGGGAATCCATCCCCGGCCCTCGTTGTGTCTCGCCGCTTCTTTACTTCCCAGTTCCCGTCAGCGCCGCCGTTTGCGGCGTGCCTGCGCCGTTGTCGATGAGCGTCAGCGTCGCATTCAGCGTCCCCGTCGCCGCCGGCTGGAAAGCCACCTGGATGGTGCAGCTCCCGCTCGGCGAAACAAACAGCAGGCAGTTGTTGATCTGGATGAACGACGATGCGCCGGGCCCGGTGATTTCAATATCCTTGAGTTCCATTACCGAGGTTCCCGTGTTGGTCAGCGTGACGGTTTGGATTGGAGCCATTGCTCCCTTTGTCGTGGACGGGAAGGTTAGGCTCTTGGGGCTCAACGTTACCGTCGGCGCTGCTTGTGCGGTCCCGCTCAGCGTTACGGTCTGCGCCGTGGCGTCCCCTGAGTCGGCCAGGCTCACAACCGCGTTGAGTTGACCCGCAACGACCGGCCTGAAGGCCACGTAGACCCAGCAACTGGCCCCGCCCGCAAGAGAGGCCGGGCAGGAGTTGAATTCGATGAACGACGAGGCATTGGCTCCTTGCAACAGAATCGGCCCGAACGTCACCGGGTACGGGCTCGTGTTCTGCGCATAGAAGCTCTGGTAATTACTGCTGCTGCCCACATTCGTGCTGTAGAAAGAGAGCGCGCTCTGGCTCAGGGTCAGGACGATGGGCGCGACGCCGGTGCCGATCACCTTCACTTTTTGCGGGGATCCGGGGGCGTTGTCGCCAATTTGCACGTTCGCGGTGAAGATTCCCGCCGCGAGCGGCGCGAAGCTGACGGAGACGAAGCACTCTGACCCAGGGGCAACCGGGGCTGTGCAGGTGGTCAGGCCGGAGAAGTTCTCAGTCTCAGACTGTGTGCCTGCGATTTGAATGCTGTTCGTTGGGAAGGAGAGCCATCCGGCGCCAGTGTTGGTCAGCGTGATCGTTTGGTGGTTCGCGAAACTGCCCACCTTGGTGCTGGGAAAGGTCAGGCTGGGCGGATAGATGGAAATAGCCGCGCTGGGCGCCGCCGAACTCCACGCGTTCACCAGATTCGCGGCATTCACTGACCCCAGGCCTGTGGCCAGGTCGAAGCCCTTGGCAGCCTTGTAACCCGAGAGAATGCCATACGAATCGCTCTTGTTGCTCAGCGTGCAGTTTGGGGTGCCCGGAGCGCAGGGCGAGGCATTGTTGTCTTGCACGATGTCGTAGAAGACGCAGTTGTTGCCGGGATTGACCATCAGCGGGCTGCAACTGGCCAGGTCCTCCTTGGCGGCCAGCTTGTAGAAGGTCGGGTTGGGCAGTCCCTGCGGAACGCCACCCGCCTTCTGCAGTACCAGGGCCATGATGCCCGCCATGGCCGGAGAGGCCACCGAGGTGCCGCCAACGGCTTGGGCCGTGGTGTCGGCCGGGTCGGTAAAGGTGCAAGGGGTGGTCAAGGAATCACAGATGAGATACCCCGAGTTCAGCCCTCCGTTGGAGGCAAAAAGGGAAAGATCGGGGATATCCCGTTTGCCGTCCGCGGGAACACTGGTCCCGGTCTGCCACGAGGGTTTGCTGTAACCGCCTGAGCAGCTTGAAGCCTTGCTTGAAGTCGACGAAGTACACGAACTCACCCCGCCGCCGCCGCCGGTCGCGGTCATGCGCTCGGTGTGGAGACTGTTCTTCATCATGTAATTGCAGGAACCCTCTTCGTCGTAGCCCAGCTTGAAGAGGCCAAAGAGTTTGTCCACGTCGTCGCTGGCGCAACTGTTGTTCCACGGCACCTCCGGGATGTACCCGATCGCCGAAGAGCCGTTTGCAGCATTGGTGCTATTCCAGTAGGTGGTGGTCAGGTTGGCCCAGATGAGATCGGTCCCACCGACCGCGACATTGTACGGTGTGCTGGCAGCTCCATTCACAGCCAGGCCATATACCGCGGCGGTGGGCGACCGGAAGGAAGGCTCGCAGCCCGCGGCTCCCGAGTCGCCCGAGGAGACGAAGATCGAGATCCCCTCCGCCGCTCCCTGCTGCCACATGTTGTTGTAGGCTGTGTTCTGCGCGGTCCCCAGGAACAGTTCGCACTCGCCGTAGCTGAAGCTCATAATCGGCGCAGTGACGTTGTCCACGATATACAGCGCCGAAACCACAGCGCCGTCGGTCGTCGCGGTGTTCTTGGTGGTGACCAGTTCGACTGTGGCGCCCTTGGCTACGGCACCTGCCCATTCCACATCCAGGGTGTTCTCCTTGCGGTCATCCGCGTTCGACATCCCCGGGTCGGCTCCGTTCAGGTAGATGGTAGGCGCCTTTGCCGGCAGGCCGAAGGCGGACCGGAACTTGGCCACATCGGTGAGGCTGATGTTGCTGCGCCCGGCGATGGCGATGGTCTGGCCGCTGCCGTCGATGTTGGCGCTCCAAAGCGGGGTGACGTTGTAGATGGTGGCAAAGTCGTAGGGGGTGACCATCTCGTACTTGGTCCCTGCGTTGGTCACGCCAAAGAGCGGGTCCGCCACTTGATCGGAGCCCTCCGGCGACCACTTGCCGGTGCCGGGGTCGCGGCGGAAACTGCCCATGTCGATATGGGCGGGTTTGGCGCGGAAATCGTTGAGCGAAGCCACACCCGCCACCACGGGCCTGAGCGCCTCTGGAATGCTGGGATCCGTGCTGTTGGCGATGTGTTCCTGGCCGTTCACGTTGTAGCGGTGGATCGAGGTGTGAAAGGCCTGCTCCACCATCCCGGCGGTTCCTGAGAATTCCAGGAACATCCGCCCGGCGGCCACCTTGTCCACCGTAAAGCCGTGCAATTCAAGCCATGCGGAGACGGTCTGGATGTCGCGCTCTGCCGGCCCGTAAAGCGTGCCGAACTCGCTCGGCTGCAGCCAGTGGCGATAGTCCTGGGAGGCCGGGTCAAGCTGCCGAGCCATGAAGCTCCGGAGCGCGGCTTCCTGCTCCTTGCTGCGCTGCAGCACCAGAATCATCCGCTCCATGGGCAAGCCGGGGTAGACCGTGCCGCGATCAAACTCCGTGCGCGCCAGTGGGTGCGTGTTTCCGGTCAACTGCACCAGCTTGCCCTCATCCATCGGCGCTGTCACCCGCGCGGCAACCTCGGGCTCGCTCTGGTTCGCGGCGTTGAGGATTGAGTTCCCCAGTCTGGCGCCTCCGGACGACTGGCCGCGGGCGAGGCTGCAAGTGCAGAGGGCAACAAACAAAAGGGCGCAGAGCGCCGCAATGCGGATCTTCATTGTTTCGACTCCTATGCAGGCAGCGCGCCGAACATCCTGTTCGGGGATGGCGCTGCCTCGCATTTCTTGTGGTTTTCGGTTGCGGTCGAGTCTCCTGGCGGGTGGGAGCCAGGCTGTCCTTCGGGGAATGAACGCCGCATTGATACGCCCAGGGAATCGCAAAGGCGAGGCGTGTGAGCCTAAGCTGGGTATCTCTCACCGTATAGAAGCCGTTGAATGGATGTCAACAAGGAACTTCGCAGCGAATAGGCGGGTGCGCTGGCGCCCTCGCCCGGCCAGTGTCGCCGCCAACATGCTGGGCATCGGGCGCGTGGTCGAAGCGGTGCAGATCCGCGGGATTTATCCGTAGAGCGAAACGGGCGCGGGGTGCCCGCCGCAAACAACGAGGGCCAGGGACCGATCCCCGGCCCTTGGCTTTCACTACGGGCTTTCTCTACTCGATGGCGAAGACGGCGTAGACGGTGGCTGTGCGGCTCACCTTGTGCGGTTCGATTGCCAGATGCGCGTCTGGCAGTGCGGAACTGACGCCCAATCCCAGGGACGCCAACGCCGCAAAGTTGCGCGTTTCCTGCGGCATATGGGACATTTGGTTCGTCACGTACACCAGCGGCCCCAGCTTCACGCCCATTCCCTTGGCCAGCGCAGCAGCGTCGGAGCGCGCCCGCGCCGTTGCTTTCTCCAGCGCCTGATCCTCCAGGGCTTTCGGGTCGTTCACCGTCCATTCGATCTGGCCGCTATCGTTGGCGCCGGCTGTTACGGCCACGTCGAGTATCTCCGCCACGCGCACCGGATCGACCTTCACCACCCAGCTCTGTGTCAGCCGGAACTTGTGCGTCTTGCCTTCCCACGAATCGAGCCGCTGCGACTCGCTGCGGATCGCCGTTTCCGCCACGCCCGCCTGCTTGAGCGCCCCAACAATCTCATTCGAGGTCTTCGCGCCCGCCGCATACGCTGACTTCGCATCCATCGGCAGCGTTTGAAACCCGATATGCAAAATTGCAATCTCCGGCTCGGCGGTTACGCGCTCCTCGGCGCTCACCGTCAACGTGCGATTGTTCGCGTCGATCTTCAGCTCGATCTGGCTGGTCTGCTGTGCACCCGACGCGAGAGAACCCCAAATCACCGCCGCAGCCGCTATCGTTCCAACGACTTTCATGGGAACAGCTCCTTTCACCCCTTGGACGATGGAATGCGTCAATCGTCCCGCCAATCCTGGTCCACGAGCCTGCGGCATGCTGCCTATTTCTTCCTGTGCTTATCCCCAAACGCCCGCAGCTTCGCCAGCGTCGCCGCCGCCTCGCCAGAGCCGATTGCCTCGGCTCCCAGAGCTACACCTTCCTTCAGGTCTCCGGCCAGCCCCGCGGCCACCAGCACCGCCGCCGCATTCAGCAGCACGATCTCCCGCCGTGCCCCGAGCAGGCCGGTGAGCACGTCGTAGAGCAGGCCGCAGTTGGTCTCGATGTCGCCGCCGGTGAACTCCTCGAGCCGGGCGCGCGGCACCCCGGCCATCTCCGGCGTGATGCGCGCCGCCTTCAGCACCGGCTCGCCGGCCTCGTTCTCCAGAATCCGCGCCACCACGCTCTCGCCCGTCGTCGTCAGCTCGTCGATGCCGTCCGACCCGTGGACCACGAAGGCGCGCCGGGAGCCCAGCGCCGTCAGCGCGCGGCCCACCAGCAGCACCCGGCTGGGCGCCAGCACGCCCACCACCTGCGTCTGCGCATGGGCCGGATTGGTCAGCGGGCCGACGAGATTGAAGATTGTCCGGAAGCCCAGCGCCCGCCTGAGCGGCGCCAGGGTCTTCATCGCCGGGTGGTAGAGCTGCGCATAGAGGAAGACAAAGCCGGTTTCGCGCAGGCATTCAACGGCCAGCTCGGGCTCGAGGTCGATGGGCACGCCCAGCGCCTCCAGCACATCGGCCGCGCCGCAGCGGCTGGTGACAGCCCGGTTGCCGTGCTTGGCCACGCGCGCGCCGGCCGCCGCCGCTACCAAAGCAGCGCCGCAACTGATATTGAAGG
>JBAVMZ010000530.1:0-1892 GCA_049690595.1 Occallatibacter sp.
GCCAGCGTGCCTGCGCGCCCTGGCGCCGCCGCGGCGCCTGGTAGCGGAAGCTCGTCACCAGGTTGTGGCGCAGATCGAAGGCGGAGAGCCCGCGGCTCAGAGCCGGATTCACAGGATTGACCGGCTCCGGCAGCCCGGCCGACTGGTCGAGCGACTTCGAAAAGGTGTAGCTGGCCAGCAGGTCAAGACCGCGGCTGCGATGATTCAACGTGGCTTCGAGGGCGTGGTAGCTCGAGTTGGCCAGCGTTCGCTGCAACTCCACACTGCCGAACGCGGGTCCGAAGACGGTGCGCGCCGCCTGCTCGTTGAAGGGCCCGCAGGCCGCGCCCAGGCTCAGACAGAGCGCCGGATTGGCCGGGTTGGCCTCTTCCAGCACCAGCAGGTGGTGCGCGGCCGCGCCCACGTAGCTTGCCGAGGCCAGCGTCTGGGGACCCAACTGGCGCTCCACTGCCAGCATCCAGTGCCCGGCGAAAGGCGTGCGGTCGCCCGGGTCGACGGCCGGAATGCCGACCAGGGGCTCGAACTGCGTCCAGTCCACGCTGTTATCCGGATGCGCGCGGCTGGCCCCGTAAGCGGCCATGTGCAGCGGGAAGCGCTGCCGCGTGCTCACGCCGGTGGCCGCGGTGACAAAGGGCTGGTCGAAGAGCGGCGGCGCGGCCGTGGTGTAGGTGTAGCCGTAGGGCGGGTTGGCGCTCATGATGCCAGCCGAGAGACCCTCCCAGGCGGTGTAAAAGAGGCCGAAGCCGGCGCGCAGGCTGGTGGTGCCCGTCGGTCCGGAGAGCCGCCGCATCCAAGGCGCGGCAAACTCCGGGCTCCACGCCAGGCCCAGGCGCGGAGCCAGGTCGTGCCGCGCCGGCGCCAGCGACGCCGCCACCCCTGGGTCGCCGGGAAAGACCAGCCCGCGCGGCGCTCCGGGAAAGACCCGCGACTGCTCGCCCCGGATCAGCGTCTGCAACTGGTTGAACTTCTCCTGCCACGGCCGGATGCGGTCCCAGCGCAGGCCGTAGTTCACTGTCAGGCGGCTGGTGGCCTTCCAACTGTCCTGCGCAAAGGCCGCCATGTAGAGATTGCGGTTATAAAAGCTGCGCGCCTGCCCCTGGGTATAGCTGGACGGCACGCCGAGCAGGAAGTCGGCGAAGTCCAGGCCCGTCTCAGCGCCGCTGAAGCTGAAGCTCCCGTTGAAGATAACATCGGGGTGGGTATTGATCTGGCTGGAGTGGACTTCGCCGCCCACTTTCAATCCGTGCTTGCCGGCGATGCGCGAGAAGGCATCGCTGGCTTCGAAGATGTTCTCCGCCTGCACCAGCGCGGTCGTGTCCACACCCAAAGTGAACTCGTTGAAGGCCAGGTTCGCGATTCCCTCGGTCGAGGGCTTGAGCGGCACAATGCCGGTGAAGCCCTGCGAGGCGAGCGAAGGGCCGACGCCGCCGCGCGGCTGGCCGGCCGCGTTGGCGTTGCGCATGGCGCTCAGGTGCGCCTCGTTCACGGCCACCGCGCCGAAGGTGGAGGTGTGCGCCAGGCTGCCCAGTTGCGCCCGGCCGCGGCTGGTGGCATTGAAGCCCGGCACGTTGGCCCCGCCGGTGCCGGTGGGGTAGGGATTGTCGAGCGCGTAATCGTCCACGAAGTAGTAGGCCGTCAGCTTGCCCCGCGCAACCGTCCAGTCCATGCGCAGCCCGCCCTTGTCGTCACTGAGGGTCTCGGCCTGCGCCGCGGTGGCGAAGAGTGCTGGCCCCGCATTGGGCAGGGGGATCTGCCCAAGCAGACGCGTGGCCGGAGTGGCCCAGGCCGATTGCGGAATCCTTCCGTCGGGAAAGACCTGGGCGTACGGCTCGCCGGCGATCACCGTCCGGCCCAGCCGCGCGCTCAGCAGAGCCGCCCAGGCGTCGCCGTTG
>JBAVMZ010000531.1:0-2519 GCA_049690595.1 Occallatibacter sp.
GCCTCACCCCGCCCGCCTGGCTACCCCATCAATTCCCCGCCGAACCGCCCCGCCTGCTGCTCCTCTGCGCCTCCCAAATCGGCTACCAGAATCTCTGCCAGCTCATCACCCGCTTCAAGATGCGCGAGGCCACCAAGGCCGAGGGCGCCGCCACGCTCGACGATCTGGCCGAGTTCGCGCCGGGGCTCATCTGCCTGAGCGGCGGCGACGAGGGCCCGCTGGCAGCCGCACTCGCCGGCGAAGGCCCAGCCGCAGCCCGGCGCGCGGCCGAGCAGCTTGGCCACATCTACGGACCCGCAAACCTTTTCCTCGAACTCCAGCGCCACCAGCGCAGAGATCAGGAAGCGCGCAACCAGGCCATTGTCTCGCTGGCCGGCTCACTCGGCTTGCCGCTGGTGGCCACCAACGGCGTGCTGCACGCCCCCGAATCCGATCGCGAGATTCTCGACCTGCTCACCGCCATCCACCACCATGTGCCGCTGGACCGCGCCGGACGCCTGCTCTCCGCCAACGAAGCCCGGGAACTCCGCGGCGCGCAGTGCATGGAAGAGCTCTTCGTCGATCTTCCCGAGGCCATCGCCAACACAAGCCTGATATCGAGCCGCCTCGAGTTCACCCTCGACCGCCTGGGCTACGAGTTCCCGCGTTACGCGGTACCACCGGGCGAGAGCATGGACAGCTTTCTCGCCGCGCGCGTGGCCGAGGGCGTGAGCAAACGCTACGACACAGCCGCCAAGCGGCGCCTGATGACCAAGGCGCGCGCCCAGGTGGAGCACGAGCTCCGGCTGATCGCCAAGCTCGGCTTC
The DNA here is from genome assembly GCA_049690595.1 of Occallatibacter sp. Lineage (GTDB taxonomy): Bacteria > Acidobacteriota > Terriglobia > Terriglobales > Acidobacteriaceae > Telmatobacter. Next base: position 807 of record JBAVMZ010000531.1, read on the forward strand.
GCCGGGTACTTCCTCATCGTCTGGGACCTGGTCCGCTACTGCCAGCAGCACGGCATCCTCGTCCAGGGGCGCGGCTCGGCGGCCAACTCCGCCGTCTGCTACGCGCTGGAGATCACGGCTGTCGACCCGGTCGGCATGGAGCTGTTGTTCGAGCGTTTTCTGAACGAAAACCGCGGCGAGTGGCCGGACATCGACCTCGACCTGCCCTCGGGCGATCAGCGCGAGCAGGTCATCCAGCACGTCTACGAGCGCTACGGGCGGCTGGGCGCGGCCATGACCGCCAATGTGATCACCTACCGCCGCCGCTCCGCCGCGCGCGAGGTCGGCAAGGCATTGGGCTTCGAGGCCGACCAGCTTACCCGCCTCAGCTCTCTGGTCGGCCACTGGGAGTGGCGCGGCGAGAACGACACCATGGCCAGCTACTTCGCACAGGCCGGCTTCGACGCGCGCCATCCGCGCATTGCCCGCTACCTGGACCTCTGCCTACGCATGAAGGACCTGCCGCGGCATCTCGGCCAGCACTCCGGCGGCATGGTGGTCTGCGCCGGGCTGCTGAATCGCGTGGTGCCACTGGAGCCGGCCTCGATGCCCGGCCGCTCCGTGCTCCAGTGGGACAAGGAAGACTGCGCCGACATGGGCCTGATCAAGGTGGACCTGCTCGGGCTGGGCATGATGGCCGCCCTCAAGGAGTGCATCGACGTCATCCCGGCGCACTACGGACGCGCTGTGGACCTGGCCGCGCTGCCCGAGGACCCGCAGGTCTACGAGACGCTGTGCAAGGCCGACACCGTGGGCATGTTCCAGGTGGAGAGCCGCGCGCAGATGGCCTCCATTCCGCACAACGCCCCGTCGCGCTTCTACGACATTGTGGTCCAGGTGGCCATCATCCGCCCCGGCCCCATCGTGGGCAAGATGATGCACCCCTACATGCGACGGCGCCAGGGCAAGGAAGAGGTCAGCTATCCGCACCCGTCGCTGGAGCCGGTTCTCAAGCGCACGCTGGGCGTTCCGCTCTTCCAGGAGCAGCTTCTGCGCATGGCCATGACCGTGGCCAGTTTCAGCGGCGCCGAGGCGGAGGAACTGCGGCGAGCCGTCGGGATGAGGCGCTCGATGCAGCGGATGAAGGATCTCGAAGGCCGCCTGCGCTCGGGGATGGCCCGCAACGGCATCGGCGCCGAGGCCCAGGACAATATCGTCCAGAGCATCTCGTCCTTTGCCATGTACGGCTTTCCCGAGTCGCACGCCGCCAGCTTCGCGCTGATTGCGTACGCCTCGGCTTATCTCAAGGTGCACTACCTGGCGGCCTTCACCTGCGGTCTGCTCAACAACCAGCCGATGGGCTTCTACTCGCCGGCAGTGCTCATCAAGGACGCCCAGCGCCACGGGCTGCGCGTGCGCCCGATCGATATTCAGCGATCCGATTGGCTGTGCACACTGGAAGCCGAACCGGTCGGGGCGCTTTCGCTGCGCATTGGCCTGAACTACGCCAAGGGTCTGCGGCAGTCCGCGGCGGAGGCGCTGCTTGCCGCGCGCGCCGCCGGCGCCTTCGCCTCGGTCGACGACCTGGCCAGCCGCGTCCCTCAGCTCAGCCGCAAGGATCTGGTCCTGCTCGCCCGGCTGGGCGCGCTCAACTCGCTCGGCGAGGTCGAGCACCGCCGCGACGCGCTCTGGCAGGTGGAGCAGGCCGGCAGGCCTTCCGGCCCGCTGCTCCGC
>JBAVMZ010000532.1:0-9326 GCA_049690595.1 Occallatibacter sp.
GTCATATTGAGCGGCATGGCCAGGGGTATCGACAGCAGCGCTCACCGCGGGGCCCTGGCGGCGCGGATGCCGACCATCGCCGTGTGGGGCACCGGCATCGACGTGGTGTATCCAAAAGAAAACAAGAAGCTGGCGGAGGAGATTCTGGAACTGGGTGGGGCGATTGTGAGCGAAGTGCCGATGGGGACCTTTCCGGCGCCGCAGAACTTTCCCCGGCGCAACCGCATCCTGAGCGGGCTAAGCGTGGCCGTGCTGGTGGTGGAGGCGGCGGAGAACTCGGGGACGCGCGTGACGGCGCGCTGCGCGGCGGAGCAGAACCGCGACCTCTTCGCCGTGCCCGGCAACGTGACAGCCAAGGGATCGTGGACGCCCAACACGCTCATCAAGCAGGGCGCCAAGCTGGTGGCCACCTGGGAGGACGTCTGGGAAGAGCTGCCCTCGCAGATCCGTCTGGAACTGGAAGCCGAGGCGCCGATTGAATCCAAAGGCGGGGAGACCGCATCCTTATTACCTGACCCGCTGCTGCGGCCCGAAGAAGCCATCGTGCTGGAGGTGCTGCGCACCGACGAGAGCATCCAACTGGACGAACTGCTTGAGATCCTGGAGGCCCAACTCACATCGAGCGAGGTCTTTACGGCGCTCTTCGAACTGGAAATGGCCGGGCGCGTGCGGTGCCTGCCGGGGAAGAATTACGTGCGGACCATGTGAGGGGTCTGGGCCGCTTTGCAAATTGAATTCGTGCTACCGTTTTGGATATGGCGACCATTCTGCACATTCCGTTCGAAGAGTACCTCGACCTGAACTTCCGGCCGGACCGCGAGTATGTGGATGGAGAGGTCAGGGAGCGCAACGTGGGCAAGTACGAGCACGCGCGGGTGCAGGCACTGCTGGCTGCATGGTTCAATCGGCACGAGAAGGTCTGGGGTGCGCAGGTCGTCACCGAACAGCGCGTCCGGGTGTCGGCGACGCGTGTGCGGATTCCGGACGTTGCCTTGCTCCCGCTCGGCGCCCAGCCGGATGTGATCGTGGAGCCGCCGCTGTTGGTCGTCGAGATTCTCTCGCCCGACGACAGCTACTCCGACACGCAGGAGCGGGCGCAGGATTACCGCGCGATGGGCGTGGAGACGGTCTGGATCGTCGATCCGAAGACGCGCTCGGGGCGGATGTGCTCGGGAGCGGAATGGGTGGAGGCCTCGCGGCTGGCGGTCAAGGGGACGCCATTGTATGTCGATCTGCCGGAGATCTTCGGTCAACTGAATCAGCAGTGAGACACGTTCAGTGCGCGTCTCGGCATCCATCCGGAAGGCGGTCTCAGGCGGCCCGAACGCGCTCGACCGCCAGCCGGAGGCCCATGGCTTTGAGGATGGCCCGGAGGCTGCGCAGATCCGGATTGCCGGAGGCTGAGCGGGCTGCGGAGAGCGATTTCGGGCTGGAAACGAGTCGCGAAGGGCGGGCCGCATGGGCTAGAACCCATTCATTTTTGGGCGCTTACGGCACGACTGAAGTCGTGCCCTGACTCTTTCCGTGCCGAGTGTCGCGTTTCCCCGGAGCCTGTAAAGCCCCCTGCTCCCTCTGCAGGGTGCGAATGGAAGTTCCCATCTGCTGAAATGCTGGCGGCTCCGAGGGAGCCGGGCACTTTCTCGTCAAACGCTTGCCTGTGTGTGCGATGGGAGCGGTTCCGTCGTCCCGAAGAGGGGGCGGGAGACGTGGCGAGTTGAGACGGCGAGGTGGAAACGGGACGGTCTTCCGTGGTAGCGTGCAATCTTTGCCGGGGGTTTTCCCCAGGGCGGGAGTCGAGCGGACAGCGCGGCCGAACCAGGGCCGCAAACCCGTGCATCGAATCGGGCCCCGGTGAGTCCAACGGAAAAGACAGAGTAGAGTGGAAGAGAAATCAAGGATGGCAATGAGCAAATCACTGGTGATCGTCGAGTCCCCGGCCAAGGCCAAGACGATTGGGAAGTATCTGGGACGCGGCTTCGAGGTTCGGGCGTCGATCGGGCACATCATGGATCTGCCCAAGAACGAGCTCGGCGTGGAGCTGAAGAAGCGCACCTTCGAGCCTGAGCTGATCGTCTCGCCGGGCAAGGAGAAGGTGGTCGACCAACTGAAGCGGGCGGCGGCGAGCGCGGACGAAGTGTACCTGGCGCCCGACCCGGACCGCGAAGGCGAGGCGATTGCCTATCACCTGGCGCTGCAGCTGGGGACCTCGGCAAAGGAACGGAAGAAGATCCGCCGCGTCACCTTCAACGAGATCACGAAGAAGGCGGTGCAGGAAGCTTTCAACCATGCGCGGGACATCGACCAGAACCTGGTGGACGCGCAGCAGACGCGGCGCGTGCTGGACCGCTTGGTGGGCTACCAGATTTCGCCGCTGCTGTGGGAGAAGGTGCGACGCGGTTTGTCGGCGGGGCGCGTGCAGACGGTCGCCGTGCGGCTGATCGTGGAGCGCGAGCGCGAGATCTCGGCCTTCAATCCGGTCGAGTACTGGACGCTCGACGCGACGCTCCACCCGGAGAAGCGCGCGCAGGAGAGCTTCAAGGCGCGGCTGGTGGGCATCGATGGCGAGCGCATCGCGGTGGAGACAGTGAGCGGGCCTGCGCTGCCGGGCGAGCAGCCCATGCAGGCCGCGCTGAAGGCGCTCGAAGCAGCCGACTGGACGATTGCCTCGATCGTGAAGAAGGAGCGGCGGCAGAGTCCGCCGGCGCCGTTCACCACCAGCCAGTTGCAGCAGGACGCCAGCCGCAAGCTGGGCTTCAACGTGCGGCGGACGATGGGCGTGGCGCAGCGGCTCTACGAAGGCGTGGAGATCGGCGCCGAGGGCGCGACCGGCCTGATCACCTACATGCGTACCGATTCGCCGCGCGTCTCTCCGGATGCGATCGAGGGGGCGCGGGCGTGGATTGGGCACCACCTGGGCAAGGCCTACCTGCCGGCGACTGCCAACATTTACAAGGGCAAGAAGGACGCGCAGGACGCGCACGAAGCCATCCGCCCGACCGACGCCGCGCGCACGCCGGAGTCGGTTGCCGCGTATCTCTCCGACGAGCAGTTGAAGCTCTACACGCTGATCTGGAAGCGCTTCGTAGCCTCGCAGATGGCCGCGGCGCAGCTGGCGGTGACGCAGGTGAACATTGCCGCCAAGAGCCGCGTGGACAAGCGGAGCTACGATTTCCGCGTCAGCGGGACGACGGTCATCTTCGATGGCTATCAGAAGCTCTACGAAGCATCGAAGGACAAAAAGGACGAGGACGACGAGTCGCTGGCCAACAAGCTGCCCAACCTGGACGGCGCGAAGCGGCTGGAGATGGAAAAGCTGGAGCCGGAGCAGCACTTTACAGAACCGCTGCCGCGCTACAACGAAGCTTCGCTGGTCAAGGAGCTGGAGGAGCGAGGGATCGGGCGGCCGTCGACCTACGCCTCGATCATCTCGACCATTCAGGATCGCGAGTACGTGGTGAAGCATGGCGGCTCGCGGGGACGGTTCTACCCGACCGAGATCGGCGTGGTGGTCTGCGACCTGATGGTGAAGAATTTCCCCTACATCTTCGACTTCGATTACACGGCCAAGCTGGAGAGCGAGCTGGACGACATCGAGGAAGGCAAGGAGCGCTGGACCGACCTGCTGACCGGCTTCTACGGCTACTTCGAGAAGGAACTGAAGGAAGCCGGCAAGAAGATGGAGAACATCAAGCGGCTGGAGAAGCTGACCACGGAGAAGTGCGAGCTGTGCGGCTCGCCGCTGATCCTCAAGTGGGGCAAGTTCGGCACCTTCTACGCCTGCTCGGCCTACGACAAGAAGGACCCGTCGAGCTGCGGCTTTACCAAGGAGAACATCGCCGCCAAGCCCGACCTGAACACGCCCGAGGCGCAGGAGGCCGGCGATACCGACGAGTACTGCGAGAACTGCGGCAAGGTGATGGTGCTCCGGCGCGGGCCGTGGGGTCCGTTCATGAGCTGCCCGGATTACTCCGCCGACCCGCCCTGCAAGACCATCCGCAAGCTGAGCCAGAAGCAGCAGCAGAAGCCGCCCGAGCCGACCGGCGAGGCCTGCCCGGAGTGCGGCAAGCCGCTGGTGTTGCGGCAGGGCGCGTACGGGGAGTTTGTCTCCTGCTCCGGGTACCCCAAGTGCAAGTACGTGAAGCAGAACCTGATCGAGGGGATGAAGTGCCCCAAGTGCGGCGAAGGCGACCTGGCCGAGCGCAAGGCGCGCCGCGGCAACGTCTTCTGGGGCTGCACGAACTATCCCAAGTGCGACTTCACCTCGAACTACAAGCCGGTGGCGAAGAAGTGCCCGAAGTGCAAGAGCCCGTACCTGGTGGAGAAGGTGCTCCGTACCGGGATCTTCCTCGAGTGCCCGAACAAGAAGAAAGCGGGCGACGAGGAGGCTGCACCGAAGAAGGCCGCCAAGAAAGCCGCCAAGAGCGCTGCGAAGAAGAGTGCGGTGAAGGTGGTGGCCGCCGCGGCAAGCTCGGGCTGCGATTATTCGAAGCGGATTGGCGATGCGCCGCCACCGCCGGCCGTGCCCACGGCCGCCACGCACGGGCCGGTGGTGGAGAAGACGGGCGGAAAGCGGGAGCTGCTGCCGGCCTGAGCCGCGGTCTGGAAGGGTGAAGAAGATCGCGGAAGGCGCATGAAAGAGATCGTTCTGGGCGGACCGAATGGGGCGGGGAAGACGACGGCGGCACGCGTGCTGCTGCCGGAGTTCCTCGAACTGCACGAGTATCTCAATGCGGACGAGATCGCACGCCGGATCTCGCCAGACGACGTGGATTCTGCCGCATTCGCCGCGGGCCGCGAGTTGATCGTGCACATGCGACAGTTGGTGCGCGAGGGGCGCAGCTTTGCGCTGGAGACTACCTGTTCGGGCAAGTCGTTCCTCCCGACTTTGAGGGAGTGCAAGGAGAATGCCTGGAAGATCAAACTGCTGTACTTCTGGCTGCCCACGCCCGAGGCCTCGCTGGATCGGGTAGCCCGTCGGGTCCTGCAGGGCGGGCACGGCATTCCCGCCGAGGCGATCTACCGGCGATTTCGCACAGGACTTTGGAATATGTTGCACTTGTATCTGCCACTGGCGGATGAGGCGGAGATTTACGATAATTCAGACAGGAAGCGCGTTCTGGTGGCGGAAAAGCGCGAGGGCAGGGCCATGGTGGTTCACGATTGGGCCGGTTGGAATCGCATGGAGGAGATTGTCCGATGAAGGCGATGACATCCAGCGACTTTCACGACGCGGTACGCAAGGCTCTGGCGGAGGTCGACCGCCGCCTTGCCTCCGGCGAGCTGGACGGCTCCGGCCGCTTCTACACCGACGAAGAACTGGCGGCTGGCGCGGCCACGGGCGAACTGCGCAAGACGGAGAAGCCGGCCAAGGCCCCGGCGGCCTGAGCGGGGATCCCGGCCCGGCGATCCTCTGTGGAGAACTGCTACGATGACAGCGGAGAACCACCGCATGGAACGGATGCTGGCTACGCCCGCCGACGCGGGAATCATCCTCAAACTCTATGAGTTGCGGACCGAAGCGGAACTGCGCAGGGCCCGTGCCTGGATGACGGGCGAGTTCTGGCCGCGGACGGCCGAGGAGTTCTTCGCCGTGGCGCAAAACCCGGCCGACCCGCACAACGCATGGTTCCGGCAGGTGACCACCTACTGGGAGATGGCGGCGGCGATGGTGCTGCACGGGGCCGTCTCCGCGGAGCTGTTTGTGGACTGCAATGGCGAGGGCTTCTTCCTGCTGGCCAAGTTCGCGCACATCCTGGGCGAGATCCGCGAGCGGATGCCCACCTTCCTGATGAAGACCTCGGAGCTGGTGAACCGCTTCTCGGCCGCGGGGCAGCGCTACGAGGTGGTGATGAAGACCATGGAGGCGCGGCGCAAGGCGGCGGCGAAGTAAACCGGACTCCTGCAAAGTGAAATCGTTCTCGCCATGGGGGCGATTCTCTGCTACTGTCTTTTGTGACAGTTTGGGCGGAGCGCAGAGCGTGCGTCCGGACGATGTTCTAGTTGCGACCTGGTAGAGCCATGGCAAGAGCGATCTGGAACGGCAAGACGATTGCCGAGAGCGAAACGACGCAGACGGTGGACGGAGTGGTCTACTTTCCGGAAGCCAGTCTGAAGCGGGAGTACTTCCGGCCCAGCACGACGACCTCGTTGGACCCGCAGAAGGGTCAGGCGCGGTTCATGAACCTGCTCATCGACGGGCAGGACAACCCCGACGCAGCCTTTTACTATCCCGACCCCAAGCCGACGGCGCGGCGGCTGAAGGGCTTCGTGGCCTTCTGGCGGGGTGTGGAAGTGGGGTCATAGGGAAGGCTCGCAGGCAAACGAGAGCACATCGAGGCGGCTGCCTGGCTCGATGTTGGGGAAGACGGTGTGCGCCCCCAGAATTCCTATCAGGGTGAAACCGCATTTGATCAGGACGTGGGCCGAGGCGGCGTGCGCGGTGTGGCAGATGGCCTCCAGGCGCTGAACGCCGGTGAGGCGTGCGACCTCGATCATGGCGCGGACGGCCTCGGTGGCGAATCCCTGGCCCCAGGCATCGGGAGCAAAAACATATCCGGTTGCGGCGCAGGTCGGCGACTCGAAGGCGAGGCCGGTGCCGCCCAGCAGGGGCTCGGCGCGGCCGTCGCGGGCCAGAATCAGGTAGGGGCCTGCGGGCCAGTCTTCCCACTGGCGGTCGCTCCAGGCGAGATATGCGCGGGTCTCCTCCACGCCGCGATGGGTGGGCCAACTGAGGAATCGGGTGACGGCGGGGTCGCTCGCGTAGCGGCGGAAGATTCCTTCGGCGTCGGAGGGTTGGGGCCGGCGCAGCAGCAGGCGGGCGGTTTCGATGGTTTCGGGCGCGCGCATGGTGTGGGATGATTGTGCTCCGGGGACGGTTCGGTTGCAACCGGAAGCCTGCAGCGGGGGATTCCGGGGAGGTGGTATGATGAGGCGGTTTGCCAAGCCACTCTGGGAAGAGGCCATGTTGAAAACATTTACAGGAGCCGCCCTCTTGCTCGCCGCCACACTCTCCGCTCAAACCCCGGCCCCGCTCGTCCACTACGATCCCGCGGCAAAAACCTTCCGCATGGACGGCGGAATCGTGAGCTACGTCTTCGGCGTGAACCCGCGCGGGGAGTTGCAGCAGCTCTACTGGGGCGCGCGGCTGGGCGCCGACGACGCCTTTCCGCAGGCGCAGCCCCTGCCCGAGTGGGCCTCCTTCGACGATTCCTACTCGAACACCCCCCAGGAGTACGCCGGCTGGGGCGCCGGGCTCTTCAACGAGCCGGCGCTGAAGGTGAGCTTTGCGGACGGCAACCGCGACCTGGTGCTGCACTACGAGAGCCACACCGCGCACGCGCACGGATTTGACGTGGTCCTCAAGGATATCGAGCGGCCGGTTTATGTGACGCTGCACTACTCGATGGACCCGGCCAGCGGCATTCTGGCCCGCTCGGCCTCGATCGAGAACCGGGGCAAGGACTTGGCGACCGTGGAGCAGGCGGCCGCGGCTGCGTGGTCGCTGCCGGCCGGCGGCTACACGCTGAATTACCTGACCGGGCGCTGGGCCGGCGAGTGGACCCTGAACCAGGAACCCGTGCGCAACGGCCAGCGGGTCATCGAGAGCCGCCGCGGCTCGACCGGCCACCAGGCGAACCCGTGGTTCGCCTTGCAGGCCGGGGGGCCAAGCGAGGAGGGCGGCGAGGTCTGGTTCGGCGCGCTGGCCTGGAGCGGTTCCTGGCGCATCGTTGTCGAGCGGGACCAGTTGGACGCCGTGCGCGTGACCGGCGGCTTCAACCCCTTCGACTTCGGCTACGTCCTTCATCCGGGGATGACGCTCGAGACCCCCGTGTTCTACGGCGGATACACGGCGCACGGGCTGGGCGGCGCCTCGCGGCTGCTGCACCACTTCGAGCTGGAGCACGTGCTGCCGCGCACCGAGGCGACGGCCGGCCAGCCTACGCCCAGGGTGCGGCCGGTGATCTACAACTCCTGGGAAGCCACCGAGATGAACGTCAACGAAGCGGGGCAGATGGCGCTGGCCGAGAAGGCCGCGGCGCTCGGCGTCGACCGCTTTGTGATGGACGACGGCTGGTTCGGCCAGCGCAAGACCGACCACGCCGGCCTGGGCGACTGGTACGTGAACCCGGAGAAGTTCCCCCACGGGCTGAAGCCGCTGATCGACAAGGTTCGCTCGCTGGGGATGGACTTCGGACTGTGGGTGGAGCCGGAGATGGTGAACCCGGACTCGGATCTCTATCGCAAGCATCCGGACTGGGTGCTGAACTTCCCCGGCCGGCCGCGCACCGAGCAGCGCAACCAGATGGTGCTGAACCTGGCCCGGCCCGACGTGCGCGCCTACGTCTTCGCCTTCCTGGACAAGCTGCTCAGCGAAAACGAGATCGCCTTCCTCAAGTGGGATTACAACCGCAACTGGACCGAGCCCGGCTGGGACCAGCTTCCCGCGGCCGAGCAGAAGAAGGTCTACGTGGAGTTCACGCGCAACCTCTACGGCATTCTGGAGGAGCTGCGCCGGCGGCATCCGAAGGTGGAGATCGAGAGCTGCTCGGGCGGCGGCGGGCGCGTGGACCTGGGCATTTTGCGCTACGTGGACGAGGTGTGGCCTTCGGACAACACCGACCCGTTCGACCGGCTGAGCCAGCAGGACGGCTTCAGCTACGCGTACACGCCGCAGGTGATGATGGCCTGGGTCACCGACTCGCCGCACTGGCTCAACCACCGCGCCACCTCGTTGAGCTACCGGATGCTGAGCTCGATGCAGGGCTCGCTGGGCATCGGCGCCAACATCGCCAAATGGACGGACGAGGAGTCGGCGACGGCAAAGCGGCTGATCGCGGCTTACCACCAGGTGCAGCCGACGATTGTGCAGGGCGATCTCTACCGGCTGATCTCGCCGCGCGACGGAAGCGCCTTTTCGGCCACGCAGACGGTGAGCAAGGACAAGAGCCAGTCGGTGGTCTTCGCCTTCGTTCACTCGACACAGAAAGGCCGCGTCTTCCCCACGCTCAAGCTGCGCGGGATGGATGCGAATGCCAGGTACGCGCTCGCGCCGATCGAGGGCAAGGCGCGGCAGGGAACGCCGGAGGTGGCCTCGGGCGCGTGGTGGATGCACCGGGGGCTTGACATGGACCAGGAGTTCCGCGGCGACTTCCAGGCCGCGGCCTTCCGGCTGGATAAGAAATAGTCTCAACCCAGGCGCACGCGGCGAGGCCGGAGCGCGATGCTCCGGCCTCGTTCATTGCGCGCTGTTGAGCTCGGTGCAGGGATGCCGCGCCCTGTTGGCTTGCCGACTCGAGCGTTTCGGCTTCGGGGCACAGTCGCTCGGG
>JBAVMZ010000533.1:0-1610 GCA_049690595.1 Occallatibacter sp.
TCCGGAGTCCGACCGGGTGACGCCCCTTGCCCGCCTTGGGGTAATACGGCTCGATCAGAGCTTCGATCTCGCCCCAGGGAACCACCGTCTCCATAGTGTTGAGGAACTGCTCCCGGCGGCTGGCCCGGGCAAACTCCTCAAAACTCGGCTGGCAGGCAAATGTTATCTGGCGTATCGCGTTTTCGCTCTACCTACAATTCTAAGCAATGGCGACGCGGCCGCGAGGCTTGATCAGAGGTTCCCTAAAAGACCGAGTTCCAGCTATACCGGTTCCAGAATCGCTGTACCCCGGAAGCGATGGACTCAAGTGGCATTTTCCTCAAGAAAATGCCACCTTGCACCATGCCAACAAGGGCACAGGAATTCTGGAACCGGTCTAGCCGTGAGGGCATAGGCGCGGGCGGCGGCACCGGTTCGAGAAGCAGAAGATTCACACCGTGGGAATCGATGGGAGAACATCAGTTGCGTGCGGGTGACGCCGCACGTGTATACGCGAATCGCGGACCTGGACCGGCTGGTGCGGGCGATCGGGGAGATTGCGGCAAAGGCGTGAGGGCCCGGCCAGGGTCGTGCATCCCCACCCTCGCCGCAACAACCAAGACGCGGCGAGGGTGGGGCACCCGGTGAAGCCGGGCGTCAGGGCATGCGGCGGAGGTTCTCGCAGCCGATCTGGACGCCGCCCTGGCAGGCCTGGTTGAAGAGGGCGCGGGCCTGGGCGGGGTCGCGGGGCAGGCCGAGGCCGCGGCTGTAGAGCGAGCCGAGGTTGTTGCAGGCCAGCGGCTGGCCGGCCGAGCAGGCGCGGCGGTAGAGGGTGGCGGCCTGGAGATAATCCTGCTGGACGCCGTGGCCGGTCTCCCAGGTCCAGCCCAGGTGGGTGCATCCGCGCATCTCACCGCCATCGCAGGCTTTCTGGTAAAAGGAGCGTGCTTCGGTGTAGTCCTGGGAGACGCCGTGGCCAAGCTCGTAAAGGCGGCCGAGGTTGGAGCAGGCGGAGAGGACGGCCCCGGTGCAGGCCCGCTCGAAGAGACTGGCGGCCTGGGCGTAGTCCACCTGGACGCCGAGGCCGTTCTGGTACTGACCGCCGAGGTTGAGGCAGCCGGTGAGTTCGCCGCCGGAGCAGGCCTTCTGGTTGAGGGCGAGGGCGCGGGGGTAGTCGCGCCGGACGCCCTGGCCCTCGACGTAGAGGGTGGCGAGCGCCGAGCAGCCGCGCAGAACCTGGGCGTCGCAGGCGCGGCTGAGCAAGGTCATGGCGACAGCAGGGTCGCGGGGCGTGCCCAAGCCGTCGCGGTAGAGCAGGCCGAGCCAGGCGCAACTGGAGGCGTCGCCGGCGTCGCAGGCCTCGCGGAAGAGCGGCACAGCCTGGGAGTACTGGCGTGCGCGGTAGAAGGCCTGGGCCTGTTGCGCGGCCTGCTCGGCGTGAGCGCGGGCGGCCTGCTGGCGGCTGAGTTCCTCGTCGCGCAGGCGGGCGGTGCGGATGGGTTCGAGCCCGATTTGGACGACGACCTCGGCGCCCGCCTTGACCTCGACGGAACGCTCGAAGGAGTCCAGACCGTCCTGGGTCATCGCCACGACGAGGCGGCGGCCGGGCGAGACAGTGGCCGAGCCAGAGC
>JBAVMZ010000534.1:0-16965 GCA_049690595.1 Occallatibacter sp.
TTCTTGGCGTGGCCTCGTTCCTCATCTACAAATTGCCCTCGATGACCCCGGCCGGCAAGGTGCTCACCGGCTTTCTGGTCTCCTTCGCCTTCCTCGGCGGCGGCGTCTGGCTGGAGCGCAGGGAGACCTACCGCCTCTTTGCCCGCGCCGGCATCGGCGGCGGCTGGGCGCTAGCCTTCTTCACCACCTTCGCCCTCTATCACGTTCCCGCCGCGCGCGTCCTCGACTCGCTCGCCGCCGACCTGGTCCTCATGATGCTGGTGGCCGCGGGCATGGTGGCGCATTCGCTTGTCTACCGCTCGCAGGCGGTCACGGGCCTGGCGTTTCTGCTCGGCTTTGCCACGCTGCTGACCAGCCATCTTGAAGCCGCCCAGGGCACGGTCGCCTTTTCGCTCATCGCCTCCGCCGTGCTGGCTCTGGCGCTGGTCGTCGTCACCACCCGGCGTCACTGGGTCTGGCTCGAACTCGCCGGCCTGGCCGCCGTCTACCTCACCCATGCCCTCTGGCTCTCCAACGTCCTGCCGCCCAACCGCGGCGACTTCCGCGAGTTCTGGCCTTCCACTGCGCTCATCGTTCTTTACTGGCTCATCTTCCGTCTGGCTTACGTCTTCCGCACGCCGCTCAGCCCGCGCGAAGAGAGCCTATCGAGCCTCACCGCCGTGCTCAACTCCACAGGCGTTCTGGCGCTGCTTAAGTACCAGTCCGTCCATCCGGAGTGGGCCGCTTGGGCGCTGGCCGCCATGGGCGCGACGGAGATGCTTATGGCCTTCCGCCTGCGCGCCCGGCGACGGCAGGCCTTCGTCGTTCTCTCCACCATCGCCGTGGTGCTGCTGGTCTCGGCCGTGCCCTTCCGCTTCCACGGAGTCAGTTGGCCGGTCCTCTGGCTGGTCGAGGCGCAGATCCTGGCTCTGGCCGGCCTGCGCCTTGGCGAACCCCTCTTCCGCCGTCTTGGCCTGCTTGCCGGCCTCCTCACCGGCGGCCTGCTCGCCATCCACGACGTGCTGCCGATCCTCCTTCTCCGCTTCCAGGCGCCCGACCCAGCCGGCCACGGCTCCCTCATCGCCGCCCTCGCTCTGGCCGCGCTGCTCTACTGGACCCACGCCGAAATCTATCCCCGCCGCTGGCCCGCCATTGCCGCCGGCGAGCAGGAAGCCGCTGCGCTCGCTGTCACCAGTTGGCTGGCCCTGGCCGCCGCCGCCGCCGGGCTCTGGCTGGCCGTGCCGGACCGCTGGCTCCCAATCGCCTGGCTGGCGCTGGTGCTGGTTCTGGGGCTCGTCGCGTGCTGGACTGGCGCCTCCCGCCTGGCCATTGAAGCCGATCTCCTGGCCGCTGCCGCTGGCGCCCTCCTGATCTTTGGCGAGTTAGCGCCGGTGGCCCACTTCCGCCTCGACTTCGCCGACCCCAGCCGCCATCAAGCGCTTACGGCCATCTGTCTTCTGGCCGCGCTGGCCTACTGGCTCCACGCCGAGCTCTTTCCGCGCGCCCTCGGCGCCTCCCGCATTGCCGCCCAGCCCGCGCAGCCCTTCGGCATCGATCCGGCGGCATGGTCCTCTCTATGGCTGCCCGCCCACAGTACGATGGCCGCCGCCATGGCCGCTTCCGCCCTCTGGCTCGCGCTCGACAGCCGATGGGTCGTCCCTGCATGGCTCGCGCTCGTGCTCCTGCTCGGCCTCGCCGCCGACTGGCTCAAGGCCCGTGTCTTCGCCCTGCAAGGGGACCTGCTTGCCGTGCTTGCCTTCGCCTGCATCTTTGCCTGGATGAGCCCGGAACGGCCGGAGTGGCAGGAGCGGCTGGCCTTTGCAACCACCGCGGCGCTCTTCTACGCCGCCATGCGCCGCAGGACTCCGGCCTTTGGCGACCGCAACTACGGACCGGCCGCCTACTCCTGGGTCGCCGCCTTTCTCTGCCTGTTGATCTCCTCGGGCTTCTTCCCCCTGGAGTGGAGCATCCCGGTCGAGGCGGGAATGTGCCTCGTCCTCTTCGATATCGGGCGCTTCTTCGGCAAGGGCTTTTTGCGCTGGCAGGGGTTAGCTCTTGCCGCCTGCGCGGTCTTCTTCTACCTTGCCGGGGAAGGCGACCATGCCATCGGAGGGATCTTCGGTAATCCGCTCGCCCCCAGCCCCTTCGCGCTCGTCTCCTCCATGCTGCTCTCGGCTCTCGTTCTCTCGGCCCTTGGCTACTGGCTCATGGAGCGCACGCGCGACGCCGCCCGTTGCTCCGCGCGCGAGCACATTGCCGGGCTGGCTGCCGATGCCCTGGGAACTCTGGGCATCGTCCTCTGGCTGGGCGTCCGTCTCCCGGTCTACGTGCCTGGCGGCGAGTTCTGGCTGGCCGCCATCTGGGCCGCGCTGGCCACGCTGCTTGTGGCGCTGGCCTGGCTGCTCCGTCGCAGGGCCTTCCTGGTGCAGGCCGTTACCCTTGCAGCCCTCGTCCTCCTGCGCGGCGTCTTCTTCGACCTTCCCTTGTCCTCGCCTGCGGGTTTCTGGCGCGGCGCCCTCTTCCGCGTGGCTCTCGCCGCGCTCATCCTCTTCGCCGCTTTGCCGTTTGCTTACCGTCTGCGCCGCGAGGGCTTCTTCCCGCCTTCCCGCACCGCCCTGGGCGGAGTCTTGGCGCTCCTTCTCCGCCGGCCGGAGCAGGTCTTCTTCTTCGCGCCATTTCTCCTCATGGCCGTCGCCCTCGCCGTCCGCCTCACCTCCGGCCACATCACCATCGCCTGGAGCCTCCTCGGCCTTGGGGTCTTTCTCTTCGCCCTGGTGGTTGGCGAGCGCAGCTTCCGGCTGGCCGGCTTGGGCCTGCTGCTCATCAGCGTGGCCAAAATCCTGCTCATCGATGTCTGGTCGCTGCCCCCGGCCGACCGCTTCCCCGTGCTGATCGTTCTGGGTCTGGCGCTGCTGGCGGTCTCCTTTCTCTACACCCGCTTCCGGCACCTCATCCGCAAGCTGCTGTAGTCCAAAGGTCCGTGGTAGGCTGGCTGCATGGACTTCACCTACACGTTCAACAGAGGAGTCTTCCTGAACGCGTACCGGTTCGCCTTCTGGCGTCCGTGGCGGAAGGTGATTCTGGCCGGGCTGGGCGCCATTGCCCTGCTTGAGGTGTGCCTGCTTTCGCTGGATGTGATGGACGGCATCGCAAAGGGAGATATGGTGACCGGGACGCTGACGCGCGAGCCGGCGGACACCAGCCTGGTGGTCCTGGCCGCGGTGGTCTTCATCGCGCTGGCCATGCTGATTGGGCCCTGGCTGCGCGCGCTGCTGCTCTATCGCAGGAATCCCGTCCAGGGCGCAACCATCCATGTCTCGCTCACCGCTGAACGCGTCGAGGCGCGCATCGAGGGCGTGGGCCGGTCGGCCTTCAACTGGCGCTACTACAGCCACTGGCGCGAGAGCCGCCACGTCTTTCTGGTCTTCCTGCGCGCTGGCGGCTTCCAGTTTCTGCCCAAGGACTGCCTGAGCAGCGAACAGCAGAGCGAACTGCGCACGCTGCTGGCCGGCTCGCTGCCGAAGCGGTAGTCAATCAATTTACTGCAACCGCTCAAGCCGGTCCGGCATCCCACGGGGTGTTTCTTCTCTCTGAAGCCAGAGATCTCTCTGCCCGAGGAGGATGCCATGTCCGCTGCCGCGATCCACTTGCTTGCGCAGGCCCATCTGAGCGCGCTCTGTCTGCTTCCTCTTCTCGCGCGTCGCCGGCTTCTGAATCATCCTTGCCGCGGTCGTGCTGGGAATGGTCGCCTGGTCGCTTGTCCTCAGTCGCGGCCTTCGCCATGACGAGCGGCCTCACCGCCGCCGGGCCCGCCAGAACGAGCTGACGCCGAGATAGAGGAAGACCGCCGCCAAAACCGCCTCAGCCGTCAGCTTGCCGTGGTCCTGTCCCTGTGCCCAGGCGGTGCGATGGCTCCAGAGAAAACACCCGAAGGCGATGGCGAACAGCAGGAAGAAGGCCCCCGTAATCTCGAGCCAGAGGATGCCGCCCACGCGCTGAAAGGGCCGCAGAAATCCGCCCACGCCCCGCGCCACGCTGCCGGTCGCGCGCCCAGCCTTTCGGGCTGCCGGGTTGCCGGCCAAGGGCTCGGGCGCGGCTGGCGTCTGCCCGCTTGCCGCCATCCGCTGGCCCGCCATGCGTCCGGCCACGCGTACGCCAATGCCCAGCACCCGTCCAATCGTCTGCGGTCTCATTCGATATGATCGTAGCAGCGGCAGCCTCGAACGCTCATTCGCGCCAGAATGTGACGGTTTTCTCCGGGTTTTCCGCCGCCGGGCAGTTGCCCCCGCGCGCCGCTGGACGTAAGGTAGAGGAATCCCACGCCGCACTGCGCACGCCTTCCGTGCGCGGGCGCCGCTCCAGGAGGTACGCCATGACGACCCGACTGCGCGAACTGATCCAGCAACTGGGCGAGGCCATCCACGAGTCGGTCATCGAGAGCGAGCAGATTGCCGGTGTGGTGCAGGACATCCGCAGGCACGGATTCGATGTGCTGCTCATGCTGGAGGCGACCATCGGTCTCAACGAGGTCTCCAAAGAGAGCGTGACCGATAGCTCCGCCGCCGAGGCCGAGGGCGGCTCTCCCTTCACCCCCAACGACTTGAGTTTCCTGCGCTCCCTGCGCATCTCCGTCGAGGGCGACGAGCAAGGATCCTCGCAGCACCGCAACGGTGAGGACGAGGCGCGGGGCTAGTGGGGTTCCAGAATTCTCGTGCCCTTGCTGGCATCGTGCAAGGTGGCATTTTCTTGAGGAAAATGCCACTTGAGTCCATCGCTTCCGGGGTAGAGCTATTCTGGAACCGGTATAGGCAGGCTGCAGCAGATTCTCCGCCAGGCGCGCTTCCGCGCGCACCATGTAATCTTCTTGGGGGATGATTCTTCGCGGAATTCCTGCCCCCAGGGGGACGGCCATGATCGCGCGCATTCTCAGATTTGCCGGTTTCTTGCTCTTCGCGGCGGCATTTGCGCTGCCCGCCATCCGCGTGCCGCAGCAGGATCCGGGCCAGGTTCCGGGTCAGGATACGCAGCCCGGTTGGGTCTGCGCCGCCTTCGCCACGGCCGCCAATGGCGGGCTCTCGCACATCGCCGATGCCGGGGCAAAGGGCGCGGACCCGGTGGCCGCCGTCGCGCTGGTGCTCAGCGGCTGGGTCAATCCACTGCTGCTGCTTTACCTGTTTCTTTGCCTCTGGCCGCGGGTAGTGCGGGTGCGCCGCGTGCTTGCGGTCTTCCTACTCGTCTGCATTGCCGCCTCGTGGGTCTTCTTTGTACGGGCCGGCTTCACGCCGCTCATCGGCCACTTCCTCTGGGTAGCCGGCGTTCTCATCGCTCTCTCGCCTGAGGTGCTGGGCCGTTGGCTGGACCGCAAGGCAACGGCTCCGGCTGCATAAGGCCCGCTTCCCGCCGGTCAAGGCAACTGTCGCTATCCAGCGGGGATTCCGCTGGCAACTGCCGCCGGTTTCGGAGGAAGATCGGCGCATTGCGACCTTTCCCGACCTGGAAGAGCCCTGGACCGTGCGCGATTCCCTGCGGACAAGCTGGCGCCCGGCCCCGGCTGGCGCCGCCAATTCCGCCAGCCCAGCTAACCCCGCCAGCCCCGCTCGTCTCTCACGCCTTCCACTTGATGTTGCAGCCGATCGAGGGGCGCTGGTCTTCGAGAGGCGGCTTGCCGGCCAATACCGCGTCGATGGCCGCACGCAGGTCTTCGCCGGTTACGGGGATGCCATTCCCTGGCCGGCTGCGGTCGAACTCGCCGCGATAGACCAGGTGGAAATCGGCATCGAAAAGGAAGAAATCCGGCGTGCACGCGGCCTTGTAGGCGCGCGCCACCGCCTGCGTCTCGTCGTAGAGATAGGGAAAGTTGAAGCCGTAGTGTTCCGCCTGCTCCTTGAGTCCGGCGGGGCTGTCGGCGGGGCTGGCGGCCGCATCGTTGCTCGAGATGGCGAAGATGGCGAGCGACTCGGTGCGGTAGTCTCTCCCTAGCTTGGCCAAACCCTCGTTGATGTGCTTCACGTAGGGGCAATGGGCGCAGATGAACATGACGAGCATTGCCTTACGGCCGCGAAAGACATCGCGAGCGACGGTGGTGCCGGTGATGACGTCGGTGAGGGCGAACTCAGGGGCTAGAGTGCCCAGTTCGAGCATGGTGGATTCGGTCAGTGCCATGGAAACCTCCTGGAAAACGATCCTTCTTTGGTTTCTGGTTTCCCACGCCTTTCGCAAAGAACGTGAAAAGGATGGGGCACGGAAGCGGATTGCTAAAACAGCGGCGCCTGGCGGCCCGGCATGGTCAGCCCGAAGTGCTCGTAGGCCAGCCGCGTGGCCACGCGCCCGCGCGGCGTGCGGTCCAGAAAGCCAATCTGAATCAGAAACGGCTCGTAGACCTCTTCGAGCGCGTCCTCTTCCTCGGCCAGCGTGGCGGCCAGGGTGCCCAGGCCCACTGGCCCGCCATCGTACTTCTGCATGATGGTCAAGAGCAGCCGCCGGTCGATCTCGTCGAATCCGTGAGCATCGACTTCGAGCATGGTCAGCGCGGCGTTGGCCGTGGGCCGGTCGATGGAGCCGGTGCCGCGTACCTGCGCGTAGTCGCGCACGCGCCGCAGCAGGCGGTTGGCAATGCGCGGCGTGCCGCGGGAGCGCAGAGCAATTTCCGCCGCGCCGTCGCGGTCGATGGGCACGCCGATGACCTCGGCCGAGCGCTCCACGATGACGCGCAGTTCCTCCTCGGTGTAGAACTCCAGCCGCAGCAGAATGCCGAAGCGCGAGCGCAACGGCGACGAGAGCAGGCCTGGGCGCGTGGTGGCGCCGATGAAGGTGAAGGGCTTGATCTCCATCACGTGGGTGCGCGCCGCCGGACCCTGGCCGATGATGATGTCGAGCTGGTAGTCCTCGAGTGCGGTGTAGAGCTTTTCTTCGAGCACCGGCTGCATACGGTGGATCTCGTCGAGGAAGAGCACCTGGCGCTCGCGCAGGTTGGTCAGGATCGCAGTCAGATCGCCCTGAATCTGCAGCGCCGTGCCGGAGGTCTGCTGGAAGCCCACGTCCAGCTCGTTGGCGATGATGGTGGCCAGTGTGGTCTTGCCCAGCCCCGGCGGGCCGAACAGCAGCACATGGTCCAGCGCCTCGCCGCGCGTCTTCGCCGCCTCCAGCGCGATGGCGAGCTGCTCCTTGGCCTTGGATTGGCCGATGAACTCCCTGAGCCACTTGGGTCTGAGCTTGAGCTCGAAGTTCTGCTCCTCGTCGGCGCGCGAGGCGCTCACCAGCCGCTCCGGATCTTCTTGTTTCCGTATCGCCATGCTGAGGGAAGTGTAGCGGGTGGAGGTGGGGGCCGCAACCCGGCGTGCAAGGTCAGCTGGGCAGGTTGATGACTCCGGCAATCAGCTTGTAGTGAAAGCCATCGAAGGGCTCGCTCAGACTGATCGTGAGCAGGGGTTTGCCTGGCTGGCTGCCTGGCAGAAGGGCGTGCGGGTAAATGCCGGTCGGGAGGAGATTGAGCGCGGCGAGCCAGATGGGATCGGTAACCGCAAGGTCGTAGCGGACGCGGCCCACATTGCCGAGACGGAAGACCCCGCGGTTCCTTCGCTTGCCGCCCTCCTCGCGAATCCACCACCAGAGATCGTCAGGACGGACCAGTTCGAGGGAGGACTTGACCGGGCTGTTTGCGATCTTCTTTGCGTAGATTCTGTCTACACAACCCTCCAGTACGGAGGGTCCCCGATTTGCCCAGGAAGTGAGGAACTCTCTTTCTTCACGCTGGTCGAACCTGCGGACGTGGCGCCAGGGAGTCCCCGTGATGAACCGGTCCTCTGGATGGCTCCCGGAGCCGCAGGGATCGCCAAGTTCTGCCTCGATGACATCGAGCAGGGCGGCTTCTTTGCCGCCAACACAGGTTGCTTCCCTGACCGTGACGCAGCCTGGAACGGTTTTGCCTACGAGCCGGACCCACTCTTTGGCTTTGAGGCGGATGCCGGCAACACAGCGATGGTCGTGCTTGTAGGAGTTTGCCAGGCAGACGATCTGCTCCAGGCCCATGGAGAGACTTACCTCCGGAGTGCAATCTACAGATGGCGAACGATAACACCTTCCCAGTGCTTCTGTAAATACTCCAGCGCCAGCCTTCGATGACAGTGTTCGGCGGTAGCTTCGCTGCAAAGCAAAACTGTGCGGCTTTCAAAGCTCTCTTTGGAGAGTATCTCTTCGACCTTGCGGGAGCGGATGAGAGAGAGGTAGGCCTCGGTGTAGACCTCCCAGTCCCCCTTGCGCTTCTTGAAGGCATCGAGAATGTCCTGCGTCGGCGCCAGCAGAGGTTCATGCTCGTAGTCAGCGTTGCATATCTCGCGCAAGAAGTAGGGGAGGTCGGAGACTTTGGCGAACCCAGCGAGCTGGGAGGTGTTATTGAGCCGCACATCCAGCAACCGCTCGATTCGGTTCTCCTTCAGTGTGCCGAAGAACTGGCTTGCGGTTTTTTGGGTAAAACCGATGCTGTAGATCTCCACTGGTCTTCCTCTAACTCGGCGAACAGGCTGGGCTGCGGAGGGATGAGCGGCTTTCCGGATTCTTCCTCGACCTCCGCTTCGGTCTGGAGGCGGCCGTCGCCGCGGATGTGCAGGACCTGGTGCCCGCGATCCAGTAGCACTCTGCCAACGAGCAAACGCCGGTGGCAGTTGGATGGCTCTTCCTCTCCGCACATCAGCGCAACCCGGTACTGGGTCATCCCCGATTCCAGCCGCTCGATGCCGCGAATAAACTCCGGGTCCGCGATCATCCGGCCGTAGACCGCACGACCCGAGCTATCGTAGTTTGCCTCACTCCGGGGGCGTCCGCCTAACTCGCCGCCCAGATAGAGATACCTGACGCCTGCACGCGTAAGGAAAGGCGGCAGAACCTCGCGGTCGAACTGCGGGACAAACTTGGAATAGGGCGACGAACGGACATCGACCACCACCTGGATGCCGTGCCGGACCAACAAGGCGGCAAACTCCTCAATGGAGTGCGACGAGTGGCCGATGGTGCAGACAGTGCTCATTCCTTGCGCTTCCGCCAGAATAACACTGGCGGGGAAAAGAGGCGGCACATCTACGCCGGTGCTTTCACCTCCGGCCAATACCGGAAGCTCCGCAGCGTCGCCTGCCCCTGGCCCGCGGCGAAGATGGCCGGGCGCACGTCGAGGAAACCGCCGAGCACGTTGTGGTGCATGCCGCTGATCTCGGCCGACTCCTCGGTCCGTTTCCATTCCCCACCCGGCAGCCGGAACCAGAAGTCCACCTCCTGCCGGTCGTTGACGATGCGCAGGGTCGCCCGCTTTGTCCCCTTGGCGTAGCGGCTGGCGATGTAGCCGTTGGCTACCCGCACGCCGAGCCCCTCCGGTCCAAGCTGAATGCCGCAGGCGTGCTGCGGATCGTAGAAGAGCATCAAGCCGGCCTCGCAGCCCTCCGTCACCTCCACATCCAGCTCCACGGTGTAGGAGTGGCCGCCGACGGGCGTCGTGAGCGCCGCGCTCTCCGCCGCGCTCGTTCCCTTCGCCTTCAGCACCAGTGCGCCGTTTCCGGTCCTGAAGCGCTCCGGGTCGAACTCGTGCCAGAAGCCCCAATGAAGCCCCAGTTCCGCGCTGGTGAAGTCGTCCGAGGGGTCGAGGAGAGGCTGTTGCGCCGCCCCGGGAACGGGCATGGGCAGCGAGCCATCGGCCTGTGCCCCGGGTTTGACGCGGTACCAGCCGTCGGCAGTCCACTCCACCGGCAGCAGCAGGAGCTGACGGCCCAGCGTGCGGTAGCCGTTCTCGTAGGAGTGCACCGTCATGTACCAGTCGCCGGCCGGGGTGTCGACCAGCCGGCCGTGACCCAGCGAGAGCCAGCGGTCGTCGCGGCTGGCGGCGTGGACGATGGGGTTATAAGGCGAGAACTCCCACGGGCCTTCGGCGTGGCGGCTGCGCGCGGAGACCACCGAGTGGCTGGTGGCCGGGCCGGCGGTGCCGCCTTCGGCCACGTTCAGGTAAAACCAGCCGTTGCGCTCCAGCAGCTTGGGGCCTTCGAGACAGGTGCACTCCATGCGGATGGAGGAGGGGACGGGCCAGGGGTCCAGCACCTTGCGCGGAGGCGTCTTGACCGCCAGACCGTCGGCGGTTAGCTCCGCCATCTGCCCGCCCACAACGTAGAGAAAGCGGCGGCCGCCCTCGGCCACATGGGCCGGGTCGATGGCATTGATGCCCAGGTCGATGGGCTCGCTCCAGCGCGCGGTGGGATGGTCGGCGTGCACCACCTTGATCCGGCCATCGGCGGGGAAGTAGATGTAGTAATGCCCTTCGTGCTCGCACAGGTAGGGCGCCCAGACGCCGCCGTAATAGCGGCGCAGGGCGGCGTTCACCGGCCGCCAGTTCACCAGGTCGCGCGAGTGCCAAATGAGAAGGCCCGGCGCGTAATCGAAGCTCGAGTGGGTCAGGTAGAAGTCGTCGCCGACGCGGATGGGGCTGGCGTCGGGATGGTCGCCGCCGAGGATGGGGTTGCGGTAGGCCCCCCTGGCTCCCTGGGCCCAGGCGCGCCGGCCCTCGGTGGTGAGCGAAACAGCTGCGGCGGTGAAGGCGGCGTTGCGGAAGAGGTCGCGTCGGCTTTGCATGGCGGAGCCAGTGTAGTCGGCGCGCCGGGGAACGGTGAAGCGATTTAACGTTGAGCGCCTCGCCCCACCGCCGACGGTCCCCAAGCCGGGGAGTTTAGACTGTCAGTGTCCCTTCTCTCCGCGATGACACCCAAGCCAGGCCGCCTTCGCCGCTTCCGCTTCAACCGCCCGCAGCGCATCGCCGCCGTGCTCCTGGCGCTTTTTCTGGTGCAGGGCCTGTGGCTCACCGCGCGCCAGTCGCTCTCCGATCGCGACTACCAGTACGCCCGCTGCGGACGTGAGATGTGGGAGGGCCGCTCGCCCCTTGCCGGCTACTACACCACTTGCGGCAACATCCGCGACGGCATCTTGGCCTACCGCGTGGCCGGGCTGCCGCTCACGCTGAACCTGCTTGTCGAGCGCGGTCTGGACCGCTTCCGCAAGCCCGAGGACCGCGTCTTCCAGACCGGGGAAGAGCCGGGCAGTTGGGAGCTGCGGCATCAGCTTACCCACATTCTGCTGCTGATGCGCCTCCCGTTTCTTCTGGCCGGCTGCGTGCTGGGCGGAGCTCTCTGGTGGGTCACGCGGCGGCTCTTCGGCAATCGCGGCGGGTACACGGCGCTGGCGCTCTACTGCTCCTCGCCGGCGGTGCTGAAGGCCTGCGTTGCGCCGGGCCCCGAGGTGCTGGCCGCGCTGGGCGTTTACGGCGGCGTCTACACCTGCATCGGCGTTGCCCACGCCATGCAGGGCCCGCGGCGCAAGTGGCGGCCGCGCATTGTGCTGCTGGCCGCGGCCTTTGGTCTGGCCGCCGCCTCGCACATCGTCGCGCTTCCCCTGACTGCGGTGCTCGGCCTGGCGCTGATGTACTGGGTGGCGGAAGGCCGCCGCGGCCAGGTGCTGCCCGTGGTGCTGATCGCTTCGGCCGGCGCGCTCGTCTTCGTCTTTGCCTGCTACGGCTTCTCTCCGGATGCCTTCAGCTATCTCTTCCGCTCGGCCGCCGCCTTTCTCTGGTTCTCGGTTGACCCGGCGCGCCGCTTCTTCACCACCCTTGGCAATGCCGGCATCACGCTGGCCTCGGCGGCGGCGCTGCTGCTCTACCTGAGCATGCGTAAGTCGCGCTACTTCGGCAACACAGCTCCGCTGCTTTGCGCCTTGGTCCTCATGGTGCTGGTTCTAACAGGCGTCCCCGGCTCGCCCTGGCTCTGGGCGCAGCCTTTCCTGCTGACCTTTGTGGCCGGTGTCTTTGCCGATGCATACGAAGAGCCGCGCGGCCGGCTGGCGATGGCCGCTGGCGGGGCGATTGTGCTGCTGCAGGCCGCTTTCTGCGTGCTCAGCTTGCCGGGGCTGCTGTAACCGGCGCGGAATAACCTGGGTGAAAAGGGGCATCCGGCTGCTCCTTTGTGGGGGGGGAAAAAGGACTCGGGATCGCCCCCCAACGGGCGCCCGCGCGGAGCCCTTTTTGTTGGGTCTTCCGGGTCTTTCCGAAGTCTCCACAAGCGCTGCTCTAAATAAAAGCAAAATAAGGACTTATTTACAGAGAATCGCCTTGCTGAAAGCCCCTTCAGAGGCGTAGAATAGAAGCACAGCCCGCATCCGGCCGGCCCTGTTTCACCAGGTCCCTCTTTGCCGCCCGCTGGCGGGCTTCCCACAGATATGGCCGACGACAAGAATCCACAGCTTCCTCTCGATGGCGGCACGCCGCCCAACAGCGGCACGAACCTTGTGCCCATCAACATCGAAGAGGAGATGCGCCGCTCCTATCTCGACTACGCGATGAGCGTCATCATCGGCCGCGCCCTGCCCGACGCCCGCGACGGGCTGAAACCCGTGCATCGCCGCGTGCTCTACACGCTGAGCGAGATGGGGCTGGAGTACAACAAGAAGTACACCAAGTGCGCCAAGGTTGTCGGCCAGGCCATGGGTGTCTATCACCCCCACGGCGACTCGGCCATTTACGACACGCTGGTGCGCATGGCGCAGCCCTTCTCCCTGCGTTACCCGCTGGTGGACGGCCAGGGCAACTTCGGCTCCGTGGACGGCGATCCGCCCGCGGCCATGCGTTACACCGAGTGCCGCATGATGCGCATCGCTGGCGAGCTGCTGGCCGATATCGAGATGGAGACCGTCGACTTCACGCCGAACTACGACGAGTCCACCTTCGAGCCCACGGTGCTGCCCACGCGTATTCCCAACCTCATCGTCAACGGGTCGAGCGGCATCGCCGTCGGCATGGCCACCAACATCCCGCCGCACAACCTCACCGAGGTGGTCAACGCCACCATCGAGCTGGTGAACAATCCCCAGGCCGGGTTGGCCGAAGTGTTGAAGCACGTGCAGGGCCCGGATTTCCCCACCGGCGGTTTCCTCTACGGCAAGGCCGGCATCCCCGAGGCCTACCGGACAGGCCGCGGCCGCTTCCTGATGCGCGCCCGCACCGCGCTCGAAAACCTGACCAAGGAAAAACAGGCGATCATCGTCACCGAAATTCCTTACCAGGTGAACAAGTCCAAGCTCATCGAACGCATCGCCGAGCTGGTCAACGAGAAGATCGTCGACGACATCGGCGACGTGCGCGACGAGAGCGACCGCGACGGCATGCGCATCGTCATCGAGCTCAAGCGCGGCGCCCAGCCCGAGATCGTCCTCAACCAGCTCTACAAGCACACGCAGATGCAGGAGAGCTTCTCCATGATCTTCCTGGCCGTCCTCAACGGCCAGCCGAAGGAGTTGGGGCTCGACAAGGCCATCCGCTGCTTCATCGATCACCGCATCGACGTGGTCCAGCGCCGCACCGTCTACCTGCTGCGCAAGGCGCGAGAGCGCGAGCACATCCTCGAAGGCTACAAGATCGCCCTCGACAACCTCGACCAGGTCATCCGCATCATCCGCGGATCGAGCTCGCGCGTTGAGGCCCGCGAGAACCTCTACGCCTGGGGCAAGGGCCGCGAGATTGCGATCAACCTCGACCGCGAGCGCCTGCCGCACGAGGAGCGCGGACTCACCCTGCGCCAGATCGACGCCATCCTCGAACTGCAGCTCTACCGCCTGACTCAGCTTTCGATCGACGAGATTCTCAAAGAGCTCGCTGAGATTCGCGCGAAGATCGCCGAGTACGAGGAGATCCTCGGCAGCGAGAAGAAACTGCGCGCGGTCATTATCAAGGAACTCGAAGAGGTGCGCGACAAGTACGGCGATGCCCGCCGCACGCAGATCGTCGACGAGAGCGCCGAGTTGCAGCTTGAAGACCTCATCGCTGACGAGCAGGTGGCCGTCACCGTCTCCCACCAGGGCTACCTCAAGCGCACCCCCATCAGCATCTACCGCCAGCAGCGCCGCGGCGGCCAGGGCCGCATGGGCATGAAGACGCGCGAAGAGGACTTCGTCTCCCAGCTCATCGTCGACTCCACGCACGCTTACCTGCTCTGCTTCACCAACTCGGGCCGCGTCTACTGGCTCAAGGTCTACGAGATTCCCGACGTGGGCGCCGCGGGCAAGGGCAAGTCCATGCAGAGCCTGCTCAACCTGCAGGCTGGCGAGAACGTGCGCGCCATCCTGCCCGTGCGCGATCTCGAAGAAGAGGGCAAGTACATCTTCTTCGCCACGCGCAACGGAACGGTGAAGAAGACGCCGCTCAAGGACTTCTCCAACGTAATGGCGCGCGGCATCATCGCCATCGCCATCGACGAGGACGACGACCTGGTGGCCGCCGACCTGACCAACGGGCGCCAGACCATCTTTCTGGCCACGCGCAACGGCATGGCCATCCGCTTCGACGAGGAGTACGACCCCGAGCGCAGCGGCGCTGGCCTGCGTCCCATGGGCCGCAACGCCGCCGGCAACCGCGGCATCTCGCTCAAGAAGGGCGACTACGTCATCGGCGCCGCCATCACCAGCTCCGCCGTGATGCGCGACCGCGAGCGCGACGAATGCGCCGCCCGCCTCGGCCTCGTGGACAAGCTCGCCGCCCTTCGCGGCAATTACACGGCGGCCGAAGCGGCCCTGCTCAAGCTGCGCGAAGAGCGACGCAACGGCGCCACCGAAAGCGAAGCCGTCAAGGCCGCCGAGAACGCGGTCGAGGATGCGGCGAAGGCCCTGAAGGTCCTCGACGCCAAGCTCGGCGTCACCCAGCACCGTATCCTCACCGTTACCGAGAACGGTTTCGGCAAGCGCACTGACGTGGACGAGTACCGGCTGACCGCGCGCGGAGCCCAGGGTGTCACCAACCTGAAAGCGACGCCGAAGGTGGGCAAGACCGCGTCCATCCTTCTCGTCGACGAGACCAGCGAGCTGATGGTCATCAGCCAGTGGGGCAAGATCATCCGCATCGACACCAAGCAGGTCCGCGCCGCCGGCCGCGCCACGCAAGGCGTCCGCCTGCTCACCCTCGAAGCCGAAGACAAAGTCGCCGCCGCCGTTATCATCCCGCCCGACGAACTAAACGGGAAGGACGACGAACAGCCGACGCTGCTGTAAGGAGCGTGCGTATGGACAAGACACTTCGCCGGGTCACCGATCTCGATGAGCAACAGGCCGAGACTTATCGCTATTGGCAGAGCCAGTCCATCGGCGCGCGCTTGGTTGCCGTCTCGGAATTGAGCCAGGCCGCATACGCGTTTGCCGCCGCCTTCAAAGGAGCGCCTGCCCATGATGAGCAAGGACTTTCAGGACATCCTGCGCGCATTCAACGCTCACAAGGTTAAGTACCTGATCGTTGGGGGCTTCGCATTCGGTGTGCACTTGGAGCCCCGCACCACCAAGGACATCGACCTCTGGATTCGCACGGACCCGGAGAATGCAGAGGCTGTCTTTCGAGCGCTCGCCGAGTTCGGCGCCCCTATAGCCGGGATGACGCCCCGCGATTTCATGGACGGAACCGTCTTCCAAATGGGCCAGCCGCCGGAACGTATTGATATCCTGCAGCAGGTTTCCGGGCTGGACTTCGATAGCGCCTGGGCGCATCGCCTGGAAGGTTCGATCGACGAGAACACTCCGGCGATGGTCATATCGAGAGACGATCTGATTCAGAACAAACTCGCCAGCGGACGCGAGCAGGACCTTCTGGACGTAAAGAATCTGCGAGCCGCCGAGAAGAAAAGCGGTCAGCCACCGCCGTCCTCCAAACGCCGGGGGTAATTGACGGCAAGGGCGAGGAGCAGCCATTGCTAATTCAGGGAGCCGATTAGCTCTCCCGGGGCTCCTGCAGCATCTGGGGCGGTCAACCGAAGCGTAGGATGGGAGAAGGAGGAGAACCCATGCTTAGAGATGAGCAACGCGCTCGTGCTGCTGAAGCTCTCAATGAATACCTCGCAGCCCCCTCCAGCGAGTTTGGGAAGACTCTTGTTCAAGAACAGGCCGCACACGATGCCAAGAGAGTGGCGCTGATTGAGAAAGAACTCAAGCCTCTGCTGGCTAGCTACCTAAGCGGTTCCCTGGAACTAGGCGAATTTAAGTCGAGAATCGACGGCATAAATAAGCGGAACGGGCTTTGGGGATTCAAGGGCATCAAGGGGCAGATGTTCTTCAACATGGTCGTGAATGTTGCGGACAACGAAGAAGAGTGCAATCAAGAGCTAAAGGCTGCAATCGCGGTTCCACAGAGCGAGCAACTCGCATCCAGCAGGATCAAGACGTTCCAAAGCTACGTGAGGAGGCTGAGTGAACAGTGGGTCGCGAATGGCAACACAAGATACGGAGCGCCCAAAACCGGAAGCATTCTGTTCTTCTTGTCGTACTTTTGGCAAGTTCAGGACAGAAATACATGGCCAGTTTACTATACCAACGCCGTTCAGACCCTGAGTGATCTGAACATTTGGCAGCCGTCAGAGGATCTCTCGAATGATTACCTCGAATTCAAACGAATCCATGAAGAACTCGCTAGACTATTCGGAGAGAAAGCGAAGCGCAACTTCACCCTTTACGATGTGGAGCACGTCTTTTGGCTGAAAGGCGGGAACCCCTACCAAGCAGCGAAGCAAGACCAGGAGGACGAGCCTCAACAGCCTGAGAATCAAGCGACGCCGACGTCGAAGGCCACCCTTGAACGGCTTCCTGAGAGCTATGTCCCACCGATCGTCGCAATTCTTCCAACGCTCGCTCTTAACGACCCTGGCCTTGCTGAAGTGGCAACACGATCTGGGACAAGCGTCGCGAGGGCGTTTGAGAAGAGCGTTGACGCGGCGTTTACGGTTCTCGGTTACGATACAAAGCTAATGGGACAGGGGCAAGGACGGGTGCCGGATGGAAGAGCTCTTGCTCTCGATGAGAACTACGCTATACTGTGGGACGCAAAGGCCCGGACTCATGGATATAGCCTCGGTACTGACGACCGCGCGATCCGGGAATACATCACCACCCAAAGCAGAGAACTTAGGAGGCGATACCGGAATATCTATTACATGATAG
>JBAVMZ010000535.1:0-12086 GCA_049690595.1 Occallatibacter sp.
CAGGAGCACTGCCTTGTTGGCGGTTCTCAAAGCTGGCGAGGCGAGCCCATTGGCATGGATGAGAACGGATTTAGTGCGATCCCACAATTCACCTACTCTTGCTGGCATCGTGCAAGGTGGCATTTTCTTGAGGAAAATGCCACTTGAGTCCATCGCTCCCGGGGTACAGCTATTCTGGAACCGGTATAAGTCAGTGCCGGGGATAATGCTCACAACCTGGGATATCTCCCCTGGCCGTCGCGCGCGGGAACCTGTTATCCAACGCGGTCCGTAGGTGGAGCCGGAAGAGAACCGGCACACAGCGCAGCACGAAACGGAACGACCGGTGGTACTTTCGGCGTTGCTCTAACAAGTCCAGCAGTATCTTGCTTCGGCCCAGACGCGAGTTAAAGAACTCAACTTCTTCGTTGAGGGGAGCCGTCTTCAGGTGATAGCAGAAATAGCAGCTGTGTAGCGAATGCTTGAGCGCGCTCATCCCGTACCTCGTCGCATCGTAGAGCACCGGGAAGGCGACGACGCTCAACAGGGTCAAGCCGGCCAAGCCGAAAAGTGCTTTGAAAACGTCCAGGCGCCGAAGGGGAGGCAGAGTTATGAGGGGCAGCAACTCCTCGCCCCAGACAGTCTTAGCCGAACCGATCACACTAGCAAGAACGATACGGTCGACGAATAGCTTTTCGACTGTTCGCAAGCCGAAGACTCTCGCTGCGTCTCCCGAAATCAGGTCGTCCCGGGTGCAAAAAAAGCAGGAGTGAGCCTCTCCCCCTGCGTGCTCAGCGAAGATTTCGAGCTGGTTTTTTCGACGGCTCGCCGGCAATCGAAAGCCGTGCTTGATTTCGAGGTCCGATACCGCCTGGCGAAGGCGGCGTCGATCATCCAGGGCCGCTTCGTTGGGCAGCACAAGGATGAGATCCACATCGGCCGACTCCCAGAAGGCGCCGCTCGCAGCGCTACCGAAGAGAATCACACTGACCAGCGAATTCTCGTCACAGACATGCAGTTGCGCAACCGCATCAATGTATTGCTGAACACTACTCGCCATCTCGGAGGATGTCCCACCCATAGTTGAAAATTGAGCAGCGGCTCAGTCTGATTCCGCAGAATCGGGTTGCCAAACCTTGAAGGGAGAACCGCCGTGAAGAAAAGCTACCACACCAAAGGCAAGCAAGGAAAAGCGAACCAGCAGGAGCTGGCCGGCATTATAGGTGGGTGGTCCGGGTGCGGGGTTTGTAAGTTCCCCCGCGATGAGTGGGTGGCCCAGGCGCCTCGCCTTTGGGCACCTGGGAGGGCACGAGCCCCAACCGGCGCAGGCGGATTCGGCTCAGATAGGGCGGCGCCGGTGGGCGGAATCGTGGCAGGGTCGGCCGGAGGGCGGTTGCGGGCTCCGGCCGGCGTTGACGCAGGGGCAGGGCGCCAAACGGCGGGCTGAGGTTTGCGGTTCCCGCCCTTCCGCAAAGTGCGCGGAAGGATAGGGCACCCGCGGGTTTATGCTGAGGAAGGTTCCAAAAGGCAACTGAGGGCCGCCCGCCCCGAGGTCCGTGCTTTCCCACCCTTCCGCAAAGTGCGCGGAAGGATGCGGCACCCCGGTTCGGCGGCCGGTTCAGGTACTCTCGGAGCTAAGGTGGGCCATTCGCAGCGGAAGAATGGGCCACCCGCCTTCGCCAATAAGCCAGGTCTGAGACGCATTCAAAGAGCCCTTCAATCCGCTCAATGGAATGGTGGTAGAGAGATCAACTTTACAGGTGGCCAATTGTGAGATCGACTAGCTCTCTAGCCCCTTCATCAAACGGGCAGGCCGCACAACCGGCTCAGGACAGCGCCCCAGCTGGCCTCACAAACGAAGAAGCGCGCACACGCCGTAAAAGAGACGGTTCCAACGCAATGCCGGACACGTCCGCTCATCCGCTGCGCAATGCATTGGCTAAATTCTGGGCGCCAGTACCGTGGCTGCTTGAAGCGTCCATTGTGCTTGAGACCGTGCTGCATAAGTATTACGAAGCTGGTGTTATAGCAGCTCTGCTCCTTTTCAACGCGGTTCTCGCCTACCTCCAGGAGAGTCGCGCCCAGGCAACTCTTGCCGCTCTCAAATCCCGTCTGGCGCTGAACGCCTCGGTCCAGCGAGACGGCGAATGGAAGACTGTACCCGCAGCGGAGCTGGTAAGCGGCGATCTGGTGAAGCTGTCGCTTGGCGGCGTGGTCGCCGCGGATGTGCACCTGACGAGTGGGTCAGTTGAGCTCGACCAGTCGATGCTTACAGGGGAGTCGCTCCCCATCGACGCAGGCGCCGGCACAGACACATTTGCAGGGGCCCTGGTGCGGTGCGGCGAGGCCACCGCGATCGTAACGGCTACGGGGACGCGCACCAAATTCGGCCGCACGGCGGAACTCGTTCGGTCCGCACACGTAGTGAGTACACAGCAAAAGGCCGTCCTCAGGATTATCCGCAACCTGGCGATCTTCAATTGCCTCATCATCGTCGCGATGGGAGCCTACGCGTATCACCGTGCGATGCCATGGAGCGAGATGATTCCGTTGTTGCTGACCTCGGTCCTTGCCATCATCCCAGTTGCGTTACCTGCAACATTCACCCTCGCCGCCGCCGTTGGAGCTCGAGCTCTCGCAAAGCAGGGCGTGTTGCCAACACGGCTCTCTGCCGTGGACGAGGCCGCATCGATCGATGTGTTGTGCTCAGACAAGACGGGGACTCTGACCCGCAATGAACTAACCGTCACAAGCGTTCGTCCACTGCCGGGATTCGATGAAGGGCACGTACTCGGGATGGCGGCGCTGGCGAGCTCCGAAGGAGGCCAGGACCCTGTCGATGCGGCCATTCGGCTTGCCGCGTCGCAGAAGGCAGTTACGGGCTTGCCGAGACTGACGGCTTTTGTTCCTTTCGATCCGGTTAAGAAGACCTCGGAAGCAACCGCGACAGATGGAAACGGCAGTTCCGAGCGAATTATCAAGGGCGCGTTCAGCGCGGTTGTCGCGCTGACTGCGCCTTCTGCCGCCGCGGCCCCAATCGCCGACGAACTCGAGAAGCAGGGCTTTCGAGTTTTGGCAGTTGCCGCGGGACCGGCGACATCCATCCAGATCATTGGATTGATTGCCCTCAGCGATCCGCCGCGGACGGACTCAATCTCTCTTATCTCGGAGCTGAATGGTCTCGGCGTGCGCACAGTCATGGTGACGGGAGATGCCCCCGCCACAGCCGAGATCGTCGCTCGCGCGGTTGGATTGCAGGGAGCAGTCTGCCCGGCCGGTAAGCTGCCGGACGGCATTAAACCGGGAGACTTCTCGGTCTTTGCAGGTGTTCTTCCTGAAGGCAAGTTCGATCTCGTCAAGGCCTTCCAGAAGAGCGGGAACACGGTTGGGATGTGCGGCGACGGCGCCAACGACGCACCCGCGCTGCGTCAGGCACAGATAGGCATTGCTGTCTCGACCGCAACCGACGTAGCCAAATCGGCCGCCGGCGTTGTTCTGACGGAGGCTGGGCTGGGCGGCATTGTGGCTGCTGTAAAAGAAGGCAGAGTCACATTTCAGCGCATTCTCACTTACACGCTCAACTCGGTTCAGAAGAAGGTATTTCAGGCGCTCTTGCTGGCGGTTGGCCTGGTCATGACGGGACATGCGGTACTGACTCCGATGCTGATGGTCATTGTGATGATCACCGGCGACTTCCTTGCCATGTCGCTGACCACTGACCGGGTGCGGCCCTCAGCGACGCCAAACTCCTGGCAGATCGGCCGAATCACGAGTGCGGGAGTGATGATCGGACTCTGCTTCCTTGCGTTCTCCACGGCAATCCTGGCAGTGGGCAAATTTCAGTTGCATCTCAGCATCGAGGCACTTCAAACACTGACCGTGGTCAGTATTGTGTTTGGCAGCCAGGCCACGACCTATGTCATCCGCGGACGGCAGCACTTCTGGGGTCTGCGTCCCAGCATTTGGCTCGTACTTTCATCAGTGGCCGATGTTCTTATCATTTCAACTCTCGCAGCCTTTGGAATCGCGATGGCGCCGTTGCCCCTCGCTGTCATAGCCACCGTGTTCAGCGCCGCTATTGCCTTTGGCGCCATCCTGGACGTAGTCAAGATTCCAATTTTTACTCACCTCCTCTCTTATCCAGGACAGCGCATTCGGTGATTTGGTCTGGCGATTTCAGAGGGCATAGGTACCCTTTCCCGGCGATAGCGTCTGGTTTCTTCGATGAGTCGCACCGGGTATATTTCCACGTGTCCGGCATCCCGCTGTCCAAGTTGTCAGGCGGTAAGTGCTGAGCTATTGGATATTGCGGCGTTTCGCTCCGTCGCTGCTGTCCAGCTCCCTGCTACCAAACCGGCGGCATGGGCAACTGCTCGGCCAGTTGGGGGCACCCTTGAGCCGGCTGCGATCCGGGGCGTCCGCAGGTTTGTGGAGAGGGGAGTTCCCAAAGGCAAAGGCGGGCCGCTCGGCCCCAAGGTCCGTGCTTTCCCAGGTCTGAAGAATCGAGATCTGGGGCGCCCAAGAGTAATGGCCGGGAAGCCACCCCGGACCTGGGCCACACGCCCACCCGCCGCTGACACGCCCGCCCGCTCATCGCAAAAAAACTGCGATGAACGGGGCACAGTCCTGGATATTGTGATGACCGGGCCACCCGCCGTGGGTCAGGAGACCCACGCTACAGCCGGCCGGGAGGCCGGCGCTACGATTGGTGGCCGTTCATGGGGCCAAGCGCTTTGAGAAATGCAGATTAAGGGTTGGATTGCGTGGATTTCAGCCGGTCCAGCATCTCCTTCTCGAAATCGGCATCGGCGGCGCCGTTGTATCCGATCTGCTTCCATTGCCAGACACCGTGCGAGTCGACGAGCCAGGTCTGCGGGATGGCGAAGCCGTCGAGCAGGCTGACCACGGTGGAGTAGGCGGGCAGAACCGGGAAGGTGTAGCCCTTCTCTTTCAGGAAGGGCGCGACGACGCCGAGATCCTCATCGAGGTCGAAGGTGAGGATCTGGATGTCGGTGCGGTCCCTGGTCTTTTCGTAGAGCTTTTCGAGGTGGGGCAATTCGAGCTTGCACGGGCCGCACCAGGTGGCCCACAGGTTGATGAGCAAGGTCTTGCCGCCCAGCTCCTTGAGCTTCCAGGTCTTTCCGGAGAGGTCGGAGAGCTCGAAGTCGGGGATATGCTTCGATGGTTTCTCCCAGCGGCCCTCGGCGGCTTCCGGCGCGCCTCCTGCCGGCTTGCGCAACGCGGCCCAGGCCGCCTCGGTGCCGCCAAGTTCCTTCCACAACGCGCGAGCTTCGTCGCCCAGGTCGTCGCGCAGTTTGCCGTGCCAGGGCTTGGGCGCCTCAGTGCGGGTGAGGATCGCCACCTGGTAGTAAGCCATGGCATCCTGCCGGTGCTTTTGGACGACGGCGAGGCGGGCGCGGTTCAGCCAGTAGGCGGACTGGAGCTTCTTCTCTTCAGGAGGAGCGGCCTCGACCCTGGCTGCGAGTGCAAGCGCGGGCTCGGGCCTACCGGCCTCTATGGCGGCCTTCAGGATCAGACCGTCTACGTTTTGATCCTGCCTGGTCTGCCATTCCTTCCGATCTTTCAAATCCTCGTCGCCGAGGTTGTCCCTGGCGTCGTCCAGGGCGCGGCTCTTCCCGATCGCGGCCTTTGCCTCTTCGAGCAGGGAGAGAGCGCGCTCCGGCTGCCAACGCTTGCGGACGAGGAACCCGGCGGCATCGGGGAAGTAGTCGCCAGCATCGAGGGGGTCCTCAAAGTCCCTGACCGAGCGCAGAAACGAGTCCATGGCGAGGAGGGCGTCCCGCTCCGTGACGTCGTCGTCGTTCTCGATGCAGTAGAACCATGCTTCGCGCTGGAGATAGGGGTTGTCAGGGTAATCGAGGATCCTGCCCTTGAGGGCCTCCTCGTATTCCTTCTGGTGCTTTGCCCAGGCGGGAGCGTCGCCCTGGTCTTCGGGCTCCTTGTGGGCATCGTCCCAGCGTTCGCGGACGATGTACCAGGCCTGGTTGGAGTGGGGAAAATCGTGGATCAGGCGGTCTTCCACCGCGGTGATGGCTGGCTTCTGTGCGCCGCTCTGCTTGTAGCCGGCGATGAGGAAGGCGAGCCACTCGGCGTCGCCGTGGGGATTGAGCGCTTCCAGCCGCTTCAGGTCCAGCGCCACCTGCGCGCGGACGACGTCGTGGTCCTTCGGCGGTCGCGTGCGGAACTCGAGTCCCCAGAGGGTTTCGAAATCTCTCAGCCTCTTCGGATCGGACTCTGTCTCCAGCCGGGCGCGCAGGGCCGCGGCCACCCTGGGTTGCAGGGGCTGGTCCTTGTTCAGCAGCCACTGCGCGTAGCCATCGGTGGAAGCCGGGCAGGCGGCAAAATAGGCTTCGATGTTCTGCCGGGTCTTTTCGGGGTCGGCTCGTTTGCCGGTGGAGTAGACGCGCGCGAGCCAGAGCGCGGGCAGGGGGAAGTGCGGCGCGGCGGCGCGGGCGGCCTGGAGCAGGCGGATGGCTTCCGGCGTATCTCTTCCCACGAGGGCGCTGCCGGCAACCAGGAGGGCGAGCGGATCGCCGGCATGGTCCCTGGCCTGCTGGATCCAACGGGCGCGCAGGGCCGCGTACTCCTCCGGGGCGTACTGGCCCATCAGCTCCGCGTACCTCTGGACCGGCACGAACTCGCGAGGAGAGCGTGCGATCAGGTCTTCGAGCACCTTGCGCCGATAGGCAAGGCGCTCAGAGAACTTCATCTTTTCGAGCAGTCTCCAGTCGAGTTTTTCCTCGACGACGGCGCGCACTTCCGGCGCGGCCTCGCATCCCGGCAGCGGCAGGGTGGATTGACTGTAGGAAAGAGAGGCAGAGACAGAGAGCGACACGTACAGCACGGGGACAACCAGCAAGCGAGCGTGCATAGCCATTACCCTTCGCGTTTGGCAAGATAACCGAAATGACGAGCCAGAAACGGACAGCGCTCGCCCGTGTGGCGAGTCAGAAGTCTGTCGAGGAACCACCGCAGATCCTTCGACTCCGTTTGCCGTAAAAAAGGCGCGGCAAACTCCGCTCAGGATGACAGGCTTCTTCAGCTCTGTTCTGACTCGTGACGCTAGTGCGCGCCATTCTTGAGTATCTGGTCGGCGAAGTAGTTGTGGACCTGGGCCTCGTTGCGGACCATTTCGAGGTAGGCGCTGCGCAGCAACTGGTAGCGGGCCTCGTGGAGCTGGCGGTGGATGAACTGGCGGACGTTGGGGTCGTTGAGGGTGCGTTGGCCGGCGGCCTCGCGGGAGATGAGCTTGTAGATGGCGTAGCCGCCAACGCGGCGGGCGGAGCCGTTCATCTCGACCCTGGGAATGACCTCGGTGATCTGGCCGGGCTTGAGCTTGGCGATGGCGTTATAGACGTCGGGGCTCAAGCGCAACTGCGATTCGAGGACGGAGCCGACGTCGCCGCCGTTGGAGGCGCTGTTCGGGTCCTCGGAGAAGCTCTGGGCCAGGGCGGCGAAGTCCTCTCCGCTCTCCAGCTTGGTATGGAGGGCCTCGATCTTCTTTTTGGCGTCGGCCTCGCCGTTGGCCTTGTTGTTCTGCAGGTTGGCGCCCTTCTGCGCGCCCTCGGTGGTGACCAGGATCTGGGCGATGTTGTATCGCGGCTCGATGACGTTGAAGTCGGGCTTGTGGGCGTTGTAGAAGGCCTCGATTTCGGCGTCGGTGACGTTGATCTTGGACTCGATTTCCTTGTTGAGCAGGCGCGTGCGGGTCAGGTTGCGGCGCCACTCGCGCCGGAACTCATCGATGGTGACGCCCTTCTCCTTCAGGTGCTTTTCAAAGTCCTCCTGAGTCTCGAGGGCACGCATTTCGGTGACCTTGGCGTTGACGTCTTCGTCGGAGGCAACGAGGCTGAACTTGGCGGCGCGCTGCTGGATGATCTCGTCGTCGATGAGGTTGCCGAGGATGCTCAGCCTGCGCAGGTCGGCTTCCTCGGCGGGGGGCTCCTGGGGCATGTCGGCGATGCTGGCCTTGTAGATCTTCTCCACGTCGGAGCGGACGATGTTCTTGCCGTTGACGGTAGCCAGCACGTCCGGAGAGACGGCGCGGCGGCAGCCTGCGGCGCCGGCCAGCGCGAGAGCGGCGGCGAGGGCAAGCGCGAGAAAACGGAAGGGCGTGCGGCTATGGGCTTCGACTTGCAACCTGACTTCTCCTCGGGAATCCGCGCGGGGATTCCGGCCTTCCAGAATAAACCTTCGACCGTCGAGCGCGATACGGCTCACTTGGCGGTGGGGGCCTCGGGGGCGGCGGCCGGAGGGGGCGCATCGACAGGCGGCTGGATGCCAGCGGCCTTGAGCGCGCGGTCGATGACCTTCCAGACCTCGGCCTGGGGCTGAGCGCCGTTGACCTTCTCGCCGTCGATGACCAGGGCCGGCGTGCCGTCGACGCCGATGGCCGTGCCTTCCTTCATGGAGGCGCGGACGGCAGTCTCATCCTGCTTTGCCAGGCAGGCGTCGAGCTTGCCGGCGTCGAGGTGAGCGAGGGTGGCCTGCTGGCGTGCGATGCGGTCCAGCGCCTCGAAGCTCTTGGCAGTGTCGCGCTTTTCGCCGTTCACCTCCTGGCCGTGACCGTGGAGGTAATCGACGTAGGCCCAGTAGACCTCGCCACTCTGCGAAGCGAGGCAGTTGGCGTCGACCGAGGCGCGCATGGCCCAGGGGTGGATCTCGGTGAGGGGGAAGTCCTTGTAGACGAAGCGGACGAGGCCCTTGTAGCGGTCGAGCGTGGCGGGAAAGAGCTGGTGGTGCATCTGGGCGCAGTAGGGGCACTCGAGGTCGTCGTAGTTGACCACGGTGATGCGTGCGCCGGGGTTGCCGCGGACCGGGCGGCCGGCCACGTCGATGGAGAGCAGCGGGTCCTTGTCGAGGCTGAAGGTCTCCATGCGGGCGAGGGTCTTGTTGTCCGCGGAGATGAGCAGGTCGAGATTCTGGTGCCGATCGCCGTGCGAGAGGACGATAGGAATGGTGTCGAAGCCGGGGAACTGGCTGGGCTTGCGCTCTCCGATGGCGATGTCGATCGACGGAGGCACGTTGAACTGGGAGCGGACGAGGACTTCGATGTGGCGATTGAGCGACAGATCGCCGCCCGCCGGAGGGGTCTGGGCCTTGCAGCCCGCGGCCAGGCCCAGTGCCAGCAGGGCGGCCAGAAAGTGAATGCGCATCGGGTGGAAACCTCTCAGAGGAAAGGATACTCTACCGAGCTGCCGCCGCGGGACGGCAGCGCCGATTGGCGCCCTTCCGCTACACGTGGGACGCGGGAAAGGGGCGGAGGCGAGCGGGAGGGCGCTCAGTACGCCGGCGGGAGGTTGGGGTCGCGGAAGACGTTGTTGGAGCGGCGGATGTCGCCGACGGAGCCGAAGTTGGCCAGGGTGAAGCTGTAGAGGAACTGGGTTTCGTCGCGGAGGCTGCCGAGGGTAAAGCGGCGGTAGCCGAGGGTGATGCCGCAGCAGTTCCAGTTGTAGGTGGTCTGGACGCCGGCGTACTGGACTTCGTGGAGGACGAAGTCGTAGCTGCCGTTGGCGGCGAGGTTGAAGCCGCGGCCGGAGGGCTTGCCGATCTGGAGGAAGGGCTGGAGCTGCTGGCTCTGGATGATGGAAGCCTTGGAGCCGGTCTCGTCGACGGCATTGAGCATGTTGTGTCCGAGGCCGAAGGTGGTGCGGCCCCAGCTGTAGCCGGCGAAGATGTTGTTGGCGCCGATGCGGCCGGCGCGCGGGTCGTAGTCCAGGTCCCATTGGATGCGGAGGTTTTCAATGGCCTCGAAGCGCAGGCGGCTGATGACGGGGGCGAGGTTGCGCGGAGCGGTGAGGTAGGCGATGCCGCTCTGGTCGAGGGTGGAGGCGAAGACGTTGCGGCGGTTAGGGATGAGGGCGTCGCCGAAGTCGTCGTCGATGAAGAACTTCTGGGCGACCTGCCAGGCGGCCCACTCGCGGGGGCGCTGGCAGCCGGTGGGGGTCACGCCGTCCTCGCCGGCGGCGCAGGGCTGCGCGTGAATGGGGCGAAGGAAAAAGCGCTGGGTCAGCGAGACGGCAACTTCGTCGGTGTCGGTGGCGATGTCGGTGGTGTCGAGCAGCATCACCTTGCGGGCTTGAGAGCCGATGCCGCCGGCGAAGCGCCAGCTTATCTCCGGCTCGATGACGTGGCGCAGGGTGCGGTTTCCGCCGGGGAGGGTGAAGTCGCGCTCGATGGCCGGGGGCCGGATGTCGACGGCCGCCTCGGCATAGGACCGGTTCAGGGTGTCGTGGACGATGGTGGGCGTGCCCTTGTCGATGCCGGTCAGGTCGGGGATCTGGTAGGCGGAGTAGAAGGTGTCGCGCACGGCCGCCTCGGGAACGATGGACCAGCCGTCGGCAACAATGGGCAGCGAAAGGTGGGGGTAGAGGTCGAAGCGGCCGATGTTGCGGGCGTGGAAACCGGGTTCGGCGCGGGTGAGGTAACCGGCCGAGGAGCCGAAGCCGAAGTAAGCCGGTGAGTTGGCCAGGGGGCGGTCGAGCAGATCGAAGCGCAGGTTGGGCAGGTGAATGATGCGGACTTCGTCGCCGTTGGCCGAACCGGCGAAGCTCTGGAAGCGCTCGAGGGAGCCGGAGGAGAGCAGGCCGTTGCGGTTGTGGGTGAGCGAGACGGTGCTGGCGACCTCGCTGCTGACGGCCTGGAAGTAGTTGTCGTTGAAGACCAGGCGGTAGAGGTAGCTGGAGAGGAACTCGACATTGCCGGCGAGGCGGGTGTTGGGGCCGAGGTCCTTGCGTCCGAGGGCGCTGATGTCGACGCCGCCCTGGTTGATGCGCACGCCGCTGGGGGGCGTGGTGGCGGCGCCGCGGTCGAGCAGGGCGTTCCAGCGGGCGGTGAGGTGGTCCAGGCCGGGGCCTTTGTAGCGGAAGTCGCCGTTGGGGGCCCAGCCGCGGCGGGAGTAGAACTCCGAGCCAACGATCATGTCCATGTTGCGGCTGAGGACGATGTAGACCTGCTCGCCGAAGGTGGAGCCTCGGATGGAGGAGCCGGTGCTGACGACGGGAATCAGCAAGCCGCTCTCCCGGCCGGTATCGTCGACGGGATGGCGCAGGTAGGGCAGGTAAAAGAGCGGGACGCCGAGGAACTTGAAGACGGTGTTGGTGGTGGAGGCCTTGCCGTTGGCCACCTGGATGGAGTGGGCGATGAGCTGCCAGTCGGGGCGGGGAAGGCGGCAGTTGGTCATGGAGCCGTCGACGATGCGGTAGCTGCCCTCGCCGGTCTGGAGCAGGACGCGGCCGGAGAAGAGAAACGGGTTGGGCGTGGAGTAGACGACGGCGCGGGCATTGTGGCGGACGCCGAGCGAGCCGTGCACGTCGTAGAAGCGCGCGGTGTGCATGTTCAGGCGCATCTCTCCGTGGGAGGCCTCGACGAATATGTCCTCGGGCCCGCCGAGGAGCTGGAGGTTGCCCTCGGCCTCAAGCTCGGTAGAGGCGCGGTGGTAGACGACCCGGTCGGCGTGGAGGGTGTATCCGCGGTAGTGGAAGACGACATCGCCGGAGAGGGTGACGGTGTCGCCGGCCCAGCCCTGGCTGCGGGCGTCCCAGTCGACTGGGACGCCGGCAGGCGGAATGGGTTCGGGCTGGGCGAGGGGCAGGACCTGCAGGCCCGGCTCGTCCGGCAGGGGGGCGGGCTGCTGCTCGGCGACGGCCGCCGGCGGCTGGGGTGCCGCATTGGTCAACGCCTGCGCCCGAAGTTGCAGGTGACAGAGGGCCAGCGTCGTGATAAGAACAAAAGTGCGAGGGCGCATCCCGGGACCAAGGTCAGCATAGCAAATGCAGGCCCCTGGTTGCGGAGGCGCCGCGCAGCTCTGGCAGCAGGCGACAAGTCGAGCGGTAATTCTCTCGCGCCCGGACCTGGCGGTCCGGGGCCAAGCCTGTTTTTTCCCCGGACTCCGTTCAAAGCAGAACGCGCTCCAGCCGCAGTCCGCGACGGCGGCCGGAGCCCGGCACGCCGTGGCACCCGAGCGGCGCAGGGAAGGAAACCAGGAGCCTTGAGCACACTATTAGTCCAGCCGAACGAAGCATCGTGGAAGCAGGAAGTGAACCGCCGCCTGGCGGCGCACCGGGGCCGCAGGGGCGCGCCGGTGC
>JBAVMZ010000536.1:0-6658 GCA_049690595.1 Occallatibacter sp.
GGGCCGCGGCGGGCGCGGCGGCCGCAGGCACAACGGCCGGCCGGACGGGCGCCTTGCGGGCGATGGTGTGGGCTTCTTTCAGCTCGCCCTTGGTGGTGTAGATGGGCGGAGGCGCCGACTCCTGCGAGAGGGCGTGATCCTTGCAGCCCTCCACGCAGCGGCCGCAGAAGGTGCACTGCGCCGGATCGTAGCTCCACGTGAACTCGCCCTTGCCGCCTTTGAACTCGATGGCGCGCGCGGTGCAGCGGAACTTGCAGATGGCGCAGCCGGAGCAGCGCGAGGGGTCG
The DNA here is from genome assembly GCA_049690595.1 of Occallatibacter sp. GTDB lineage: Bacteria > Acidobacteriota > Terriglobia > Terriglobales > Acidobacteriaceae > Telmatobacter. The sequence goes on from JBAVMZ010000536.1 coordinate 288, forward strand.
AAACGAACCAGGCCGCGGTAGTGTTCGGCAGCCGCGGGGCGGGCAGGGAAGAGCAGAGTGCGATTGCCGCCCCAGAAGTTCTTCCACAACATGGTGAAGATGTTCATGACCTCAGCCTCATGAAGAGTGCGGACGAAATGGCGAGGACCGCAAAGATCAGAGTGACCTGCCAGTAGAAGCGCACCGTGGTGTCAATGGCCAGACGCGCGGTGGCCGAGGCAAGCGCCGAGAGACCGACCACGATGGCAAAGGAAAATGCGACAAAAATGAGAATCGCCAGCCAGCCCATGGTGACGTGCGGCGCGGCGAGCGTGGCGACAAGGCCGGTGGCGGCGACCCACTCGAGGCCGTGCGAGAGCTCCCACATGGCCAGCTCGGGGCCGGCGTACTCCACCATCGGGCCGGAGTAGATCTCCTGCTCGGCGTTGGGCAGCGAGAAGGGGTTCAGATGCAGCTTGGCGGGCAGGCAGATGAGCAGCGCAACGACGCCCAGCCAGCGCAGCGGCGAGGCGGGTAGCGAGGCCAGAGCGTCCAGGCGGAAGGTGTTCTGCGAGGCGGCGATGGAGAGGATGGCCAGCAGAAAGACCACGTTATAACTGACGCTGAGCACGGCTTCGCGCGCCGAGCCGATTTCGCCGAAGATGGAGCGAGAGCTGAAGCCGGCGGCGATGATGCACATCGACGGCAGCTCGAGCAGCGCCAGCAGCAGAATCAGGTCGCCCTGGAATCCGCCCTGCGCGGGCAACACAGGCAGCAGGGCCACAGCGCCGGCCGCCGACGAAACAGCGATCAGCGGCCATGCCTTCATCAGCATGCCTGCAATGCCCTCGCGCGGCGGTGTGTTCTTGCCCAGCAGCTTGACGAAGTCGATGGCGGGCTGCATGAAAGGTGGCCCGATGCGCCCCTGCATCATGGCCACCGCCTTGCGTTCCACCCAGAGGAAGAACCACGCGGCGGGCACGGCGAAGAGCAGGCCGGGAAAGATGAGGAGCCGGGCAAGGGCTGTAATCAGCGAGTTCATGGCTGCACCTCTCCTACTCTGGCGCTGGCGCTCGCATCCGGAAGCGGACAGGGAGCGCCTTCTTCGGTGGGCGCAATGACCATCGTGGGCTGCGGCGCACGGTTGCCGCGCTCGGCCAGGATGCTGGCGGCCCTGGCGATGCCCTGGATGATGGCGTCCGGCCGCGGCGGGCAGCCAGGCACGAAGACGTCGACGGGAATGTGCTTGTCGAGCGGTCCGTCCAGCGTGCGGCTGTCGATGAAGACGTTGGTCGTGGCCGGGCAGGAGCCGATGGCGACGACGGCCTTGGGTCCCAGCACCTGGTCGTAGACGGTCTTGATGGCGCCCACGGCGTTGCGCGTGACCGGGCCGGTGATGCAGAGGATGTCGGCGTGGCGCGGCGAGCCTTCCAGGCGCACGCCCAACTGCTCGGCATCGTAGCGGGGAGTCAGGCCGGCGACGATCTCGATATCGCAGCCGTTGCAACTGCCGGAGTTCAGATGGAAGATCCAGGGGCTCTTCCTCCGGCAGTAGCACATCAGTTTGTTCCAGAGCTTCACAGCTTGCCTCCAAAGAGCAGGTTCAGCCCGTCAGGCCACACGCCGGCGGCCACAAGCACAACCACCAACAGGACAATCACGGCCTTCAACGCGAAGGGCTCGCTTCCTGGCCAATCGTGTTTGTGCGGGGAAGGCCCCCACCAATTGCGCGTGAGGGCGAGTACATAGGCTATCAGAGCGAAGATCGAAGACAGGATGAAGATGGCGAGCGGACAGGCGCCCACGTGCCAGGCGGCGGAGTAAAGCCGCCAGCGGCCCAGGAAACCCATCAGCGGCGGCACGCCCAACATGGCCAGCATGCCGAAGAGGAAGCCGAAGGCGGAGACGGGGTAGCGGGAGGCGAGGGCCACGGGCTCGCCTTCGAGGGCGGAATCGGCTTCGGGGGCGGCGAGGGTGGAGAAGAGGAGGGCCTTGGCCACGGCGTGCGTTGCCGCGGCGAAGATCGCGCCCTGCATACCCAGCGCCGTTGCCGAACCCACACCGAGCAGCAAAAAGCCGGCGTCTTCAATTGTCGAGAGCACCAGCAGCCGCTTCAGGCTTTGTTGCGTCAGCATCAGCAACGCGGCGCAGAAAGAGGTGAGGGCCGCAATCCAAAGCAGCAGCGGCTGAGGCGTGAGTGCGCTTGGCGTCAGTTGCACGCTCAGCGCAAACTCGCCGAAGGCCGCCATATCGACCACCGCGATGATCAGGCCCAGCACCAGCACCGGCAACTCATCGGCCAGCGCCAGCAGCCAGAACAGCAGGGGCACGGCGGCCAGCTTGACGATGATGCCGGTCAGCAGCAGCGCCCGCGACCATGCCTGATCCTGCGCGCTGTAAAGTGCCTCGGCTCCGAGCGCACAGAGCGCTGAGATAAGCACTACAGCCAGGTATGCAGACTTCGCAGCCCGTGTGCGCGCCATGAACCAGACCAATCCAATTGTTAACAATGCTCCTGTTTCCAGAAGAGCAAGTCTCACCCATGGTTGGCTATTCAGGAGACCGAACACAGACAATGCACCAATAAATAGGATTGGTAAAGAATTCAGTTGTGGAATGGATCGCCGGGAGGCCGGTGCCACGATGCTGGTAATCAGCAGACCAGCCCCAGCCACGCCAATCGCCGCGATCAGCACGAACGGAACCTGCTGCTCCGGCATCAGAGGCACACCTCTGCCGCCCATCTGCACACCGGGAACGACCCAGGCAATCAACGCGAACATCAGTGCAGCGAAGGCCACCACAAAAATCGCCGCCCGCCGCTCCAGCACCGCCACCGCCGCGCCCAGCCCGTGCGACACCGCCTGCAAGCCGCCCCAGATGCCCAGGTACACGCGGTCCACATTCGTCCACGCGAAGAAGGACTTCCAGTTCTGGGCGAAGATCGAGGAGAAGTCGCCGGCGGTCAGTCGCACATCGCTCGAGAGCGGTTCGCCGCCGGTGAAGATGCCGCCGCCCGCGCCGGCCAGAGCCGCCGTGCCTGCGGGCTTGGCCGCGTAGGCGATGGCGTAGATGATGCCGCCGACCACGAGCGAGATGACGGCCAGGATGAGGCCGCCGACGGTCGAGAAGCTGCCCGCGTCAGCCGAGAGACCGAGCCAGGTGACATGCACGCCCGCGCCCATGCCCAGCGCGACGAGGATCGGGTTCAGCATGTAGTTGACGGCGAGCTGCGGGGCCACGCCCAGCACCACGCTGCCCACGGCCAGGAAGCCCATGCCCCAGAGCATCGTTGTCGGCGACTCGTGCGCATCGCGCGTGTTCTCGGTCAGCGGGCCCAGGAAGACCGCGCTGGTTGCCTTGACACCGAGAAAGACTGTGCCCAAGCTGGCGGCCCAGGCCACCATCGCCGGCACCGCCCAGTGCGCGTCGAGAGCCGCGGCGTAGAGCATCCACTTCGAAGCGAAGCCGCTCATCAGCGGAATGCCCATCATCGAGCCCACGCCGATGAGCCAGGAGAGGGTAGTGGCCGGCATCTTGCCCGCAAGGCCACCCAGCTTGTTCATGTCACGCGTGCCGGCGGCGTGCTGCACCGAGCCGGCGGTCAGGAACAGCCCGCCCTTGAAGAAGCCGTGGTTCAGGCAGTGCAGCAGGCCGGCTGTGATCGCCAGCGGCGTGCCGATGCCGATGCCCATCATCATGTAGCCGATCTGGCTCACCGTCGAGAAGGCGAGCATCCGCTTCAGGTCGTTCTGCACCATGGCGTACATGACGCCGACAGCCATCGTGACCGTGCCCACCCAGATCAGCGAGGCGCTCCACGAAGGCTCCCAGGGGCCGAAGCTGTGCATCCGGGCTGCCAGGTAAACGCCGGCCTTCACGTAGCAGGCGGCGTGCAGCAGCGCGCTGACTGGCGTGGGCGCGGCCATGGCCTCTGGAATCCAGGTGTGCAGCGGGAACTGCACGCTCTTGGCCACCAGCGCCACCAGCATCAGCACGAAGACCGGGCCGGTGAAGGCATGGGCCACGTTGGGGTCGGTCCAGAGCGCCGAGCCGGTCTTGGCGTAAACCATGACGATCGCCGCCAGCAGTCCGTAGCCGGCGATGTGCGTCATCAGCAGCACTTTCCGCGCGCCCGCCACCGCCTCCGGGTTGGTGTACCAGAAGCCGACCAGCGAGAAGCTGCACAGGCCAACCAGTTCCCAACAGAGGTAGAGAATGAAGAGGTTGGCCGAGAAGACCAGCCCGATGAAGCCCGCTATGAAGACCAGCATCGTCGCGTAGAAGCGGGTGGCGGCCTTGTCGTGGGCCATGTAGCCGATCGAGTAGAGCAGCACGAAGCCGCCGATTCCGGCGCCCATGGCGGCAAAGAGGATGCTGAGCGCATCCACGTGCATCACCAGGGCCAGCGGACCGTCCCAGTTGAGCAGATTTACGTCCACCTTCTGGCCGGCGTGCACCAGCCGGGTGGCGGCGGCCACCGAGACCATCGCAGGCAAACAAAAGAGAAAGGCGAGAATCCCCTTCGCCCGTGCCGAACAGAGCTTTGCCACGAGAATCTGCAGCGCGGCGCCCAACAGGAGCGAGCATGGCGCGATCAGAAGGAGGGTCACAGCAGTCATGCATGAAATAGTAGGGGTGGCCTCTCACAGGTCGATGTGATGGACCTCACTTTCAGGTTGAAATCCCGCACTACGAGACATTTCCAGACCCGGTCGCGGATCGGAACCTGGCAACCCGCAGGCCGCACCGAACCTGTATCCCGCATGACGGGATATCTCCGGGGCCGGTTGCGGATCGGAAACGCGCGGCCGCCGCCCGCTCTCATTGGCGCGTTGCGCTGGCCGCAGAGACCGGCTCTCTTCGGACAGCGCACCCCTTCGCAACCCGCTGCGAACTCAATCGCGAGGGGTCCTGTAACAGCCCGGCACAGGCGCATCCGCCCCGCGATGGATGAAACCTGTCTCACCCAAGGGGTTCACCCCAAAACTCCGCGCTGCCCCACCCTCGGCGCGTTCTTGTTTTTGCGCCTAGTGTGGGCCGGTACGGACCCCGCTGACCGGCTGACTCGCTACCGCGCGCAGCGCGGCTAACCTGTTGCTTTTGTCTTGTCGAACTTGCGTTCTTGTTTCTTTGTAGTCCCCCACCGCCGTTGCCGACCCGCGGTGCCTGACACTGTAGCGCCGGCCTCCCGGCCGGCTGTAGCGCGGGCGTCCTCGTCCGCGCTCGCCCTCGACGAGCCATCGGATTTGTTTCTTCCTGGGGCATGACTCCAGTCGTGCCGCAAAGGCGCCCGGGAAAAATGGGGGCTCCAGCCCCTGCCAACTTGCCTGAAGAGAAGCATCGAGGCCTCCCCGGCTAGTTGCCGCAGAGGTAGGGCACGATCTTCATGTCCACGGTGCCCTCGGCCAGCGGCTCATCCTCGGCGTCGGCGTACTTCTCGTCGACGATCACCCGGCCGTCGGCGTCGAGGAAGGCGATGTAGGTCACCCGCTTCACGCGCCGGGTGCAGTCCAACTGGTAGGTGTTCACCATGGACTTGACGCCGTCGAAGCCGGCCGCACGAATGGGTTCGGCATAGACGGAGACCAGCTTTGCCGTCTTGTACTTGCCTTCCATGTGGATGGTCGAGCGGTCGAGATAGGCCTTGTAGGTCTTGCCGTTGCCAGGGTTCTCGGCCTCGGCCAGGAAGACCAGGTCGGTCGCCCAGGCAATCGCCGCCGACAGGGCGACAATGGCGACAAGCGGCGCGCCCAGCCGCCTGACTCGATGGAACGCGGAGAGAACTCGCATGGGTTGCCTCCCGGAAGCCGCGGTCGAAACGCTGCACGCAGCCATTATCCATCTGCTTCGATGTCAAGGAGAGGTTTTCTTTTACGCCAGAGCGGTTCTGGAGAGCAGGGTGCTGGACGGAATCGGGGCGATGAACCTGACGATAGGGAACAGAATCGATTTGTCTATTATCTTGTTTTTTGGTTTGATTCAGTGGCTTGGGGAGTCCATGGCGGAGAGGGTGGGATTCGAACCCACGTTAGAGTTTCCCCTAAACACGCTTTCCAAGCGTGCGCCTTCAGCCACTCGGCCACCTCTCCACAGGTCAGGCGCTACTACTTGAATCTACCATAGGCGGGGCCTGGGGCGGGATGTGACAGGGAATTGCGGGCCTGCATGAAATCGTTTACTTCAGCGCGCCCCCTCGTGTATAGTTCGGCTTTGCCGGCGGCAAAGCGCTCACCAACACCGCCGCTGGCCATTGCACGAAAGAGGTCTTCCATGTCTTCCATCTCCCGCCGTACCCTGCTCTCCTCCGGACTGGCGCTTTCCGCCTCCTCGATGCTGGCCCGCTCCGCCTGGGCCCGTACCGCTGCGCTGCTCGGCGGCTACCCCGGACC
>JBAVMZ010000537.1:0-2739 GCA_049690595.1 Occallatibacter sp.
TGTCGACGCCTCCGAGATGAGCGAGGCAGACCAGCTCAAGGCCTCCATCGCCGCCGCGCCCGAGGCCGAGCGCCCGGCCGACCCCGGCAGCGTCACCACCACCACCTCGCCGGCCCACGCCACCCGCGTGCTCAAGGAGGCCATCCAGACCATCTTCGCCCAGGGCCTGGACGAACGCATGATGGCCACCATGCCCGACTTCTGGAAGCTCTACTGGAAGGCCGTCGCAGACAAGGCCGATTACCGGCCCGCCGACCCCGCCATCCTGCGCCAGAACACCGTCGATAGGAAGGCCCGCCTGGTCTCCAACTTCGAGCCCGACTCCAACGAGTTCGCCCAGGCGGCCGGCGTGGCCGGCATGGCGCTCTATCACACCGTGGTCAACCCGGACGGCAAGGCCGGCGAGGTCGTCGTCGGCCGCCCCATCGGCTTCGGCCTAGACGAGAACGCGGTGGAAGCCATCCGCAAGGCCCAGTTCGAGCCCGCCCTCAAGGACGGCAAGCCCGTTCCCGTCCTCCTTGATCTGGTGGTCCAGTTCCGCATCTTCTCCAAGCGCACCGCCGTCCACAGCGCGCCCGAGGAGGCCCAGAAACCAGCCGAAAAGCAGCTTCCCGGCCCTTACACCGTGCAGCGTCTGCCGGCGCAGCCGGCTCCGCCCACGCAGCCCAACCCGCCCAGCCAGTAACGGCGAGAACCGGGTTGCCCGGCGGCGCTGCGGCGCGCTATTGTGGGTGTCCGGTCCCCCTGCGTCACGATTGCCCCACGAAAGGCCTGGGCGATGAAGATCTGTCCTTTTTGCAATACCGAGTTTCCGACCCAGCAGAGCTCCTGCCCCTCGGACGGCGCGCGCCTCGTCGAGATCCGCACCTGGGAGCCCGGTGCTCTCATCGGCGGCAAATACCGCATCCTCGCCATGCTCGGCCGCGGCGGCATGGGCGTCGTCTACAAGGCCGAACACATCGCCCTTGAAGAGGTCCGCGCCCTGAAGGTCATGTCCTCCGCCCTTTGCGAGGATTCCACATTCGTCAAGCGCTTCCGCCGCGAGGCTCAGGCCGCTCGCCGCCTCCACCACCCTAACGCCGTCCACGTCGACGACCTCGACCAGGCCGAGGACGGCAGCCTCTTCATCGTCATGGACTACGTTGACGGCGTGACCCTCGGCCGCCTGCTCGACTCCACCAAAAGCCCCCTGCCCGTCGAGCGCGCCCTCGCCATCGCCCGCGGCGTGGCCGAGGGTCTGGCGGCGGCACATGCTGTGGGCATGGTCCATCGCGACATCAAGCCAGAGAACATCATCCTCGCCCGCGACCCCCAGGGCCGCGACCTGCCCCGCATCCTCGACTTCGGCATCGTTGCCATGCGCGAGGGCCCCAGCACGGTCATCACCCGCCGCCCGCTGCTCACTCCCGACTATGCCGCTCCCGAGCAATGGCGCGGTACCCCGGCCGCCGAGCTCGACGGCCGCACCGACCTCTACGGCCTCGGCGGCGTCCTCTACGAGATGCTCACCGGCCAGACTCCCTACCACGCCCACAATTACGAAGGCTGGATGTACCAGCACCTGATGGAGCAGCCCAGGCCGCCCAGCGCCCTCCACCCGGAACTTGCCCGGATTCCCGGCCTCGACACGCTCGTCCTTCGCCTGCTTGAAAAGAAACGCGAAGACCGCCCCGCTTCCGCGCAGGCCTTCCTCGAAGAACTCAACCTGGTCGAGGCCCGCCGCGCCGCGCCCCTCCCTGTCGCGAAGAAGCCGCCCAGCAACGCCGAAGCGCCGGAAGACGCGGCCGCACAGAACCGCCTTGGATTGAAGTACCGGGACGGCGACGGCGTGGAGCAGGACTACGCCGAGGCCGCTCGCTGGTTCCGCAAAGCCGCCGAGCTGGGGGACGCAGACGGGCAGGTCAACCTCGGTTGGATGTACGAGATGGGCTGGGGAGTCACGCAAAACGACGCCGAGGCCGCTCGCTTGTTCCGCAAGGCCGCAGAGCAGGGGAACGCGGACGGGCGGGTCAACCTCGGATTAATGTACGAGGAGGGCCTGGGGGTCGCGCAGAACCACGCCGAAGCGGTTCGCTGGTACAGCATGGCCGCCGAACAGGGAGATATGGGCGGCCAGTACAACCTCGGGCAAGCCTATTTCGACGGCATTGGAGTGTCCCAGGACTACACCGAGGCAGTTCGCTGGTTCCGCAAGGCGGCCGAGCAGGGGAATGCGGAAGCGCAGCTCCGCCTCGGACGCATGTACGATTTCGGCGAGGGAGTCGCCCAGAACCTCACCGAGGCCGTCCGCTGGTACCGCAAGGCCGCCGAACAGGGCCACGCGCGCGCACAGGCCAACCTCGGCTTCATGGTCGACACCGGCCAGGGAGTTGCCCGGAACGACGCCGAGGCCGTCCGCTGGTATCGCATGGCCGCCGAACAGGGAGACCCCTGGGGGCAATACAACGCAGCGGTGAAATACGAGCGCGGCAAGGGAGTGAAACTGGACCTCTCCGCCGCCCTCTTCTGGTTTGAACGAGCCGCCGAACAGGGCCTCGAGCCTGACGGGAAGGAGAGCGCCGCCGATGCCGCGAGACGCCTGAAGAAGAAAGGCGTGATCCCGCGAAAACCGGAGGACCCGACGCCAAGCGCAGTCCGCGGCCTCACCTGACACAATTCGATTGGCCCTGTCCGCTGTTCAGCACCTGTCTGACCGCCGCCTGCCTCTGTCCTCCCCGCGCGGGACGTGTGTCTTACGGG
>JBAVMZ010000538.1:0-1814 GCA_049690595.1 Occallatibacter sp.
GCGCGGCGGCAATGCCGGCCGCGAGCAGCGCAACGGCCGCGGCGGTACGGAGGAAGCTGGACAGGGTGCGGGCGGAAATCATGGCGTGTTTCCCCTCGGGTCTTTCAATCGGTCGAGCGCTCAGGAGCACGCTCTCTACCGGTACAACGGATGAGGGGGTTGCTTGGTTAACAGGAGGCTGGGAAGATCCGCGCATTCCCACCTGAGGAACAAAAACAAAGACGCGCCGCAGGTGGGGCACCCAGCGGTTCGGTTCTGCCCCGCTTCTCAAGGTTGTGCTGGTGGGTGCGCCATCCTTCGAGCGTTTTCTGCTCGAAGGATGGGTTACGCCGAACCTTCAAGTGCCATCAATCGATTCCAGGAAAGCTCTGAAGAACGGGCATCCCATTCCCTCGGGGGCTAAAGCCCGATTCATTCTGCTGGACTTGACGTACGGGCTGAAGCCCGTACCCTTCAAGACCTTGGCTTAATCATGGTTCCCTAGCCGATGCCCACCTTCCCCCGCGGCCACAGCGGCCGCTTGGCGTCGTGGTCGATCACCGGGCTCCCGTCGCATTCGACCTCGATCACCGTCGCCGGCTGGTCAGGGGCCTCGATGGGCAGGCCGGTGAGGCGCAGCGCGAACTCGTCCTGAGTGAACTCGACCGGCTGGCCGGTCTTGAGCAGGCGGGCGGATTTCGCCTTGGCCTGCAAGCCGCCGATCGCGATGACCGCGCCCGGCTGGAAGAACGGCAGCCACTCGGCCGCCGGCGTCCTGCCCGGCCAGTACTGCTGGTGGATGTAGAGCGTGTTGCCTCGTCGCGTATAGTTGGCGTTTACATTCCACCCGAAGCTGCCGCGCTCCGTGCCGTAGATGGCGCGGCCGTTGGTCTCCAGCCACTTGCCCACGGCTTCGAGCACACGGACGGTCTCCTCCGGGATGGACCCATCCGGACGGGGCCCGATGTTCAGCAGGTAGTTGCCGCCGCCGCGGGCGCAGTTGGCCAGGTTGGCCACGATCGTCTTGGGCGTCTTCCAGGCGTCGTCGCCGCGGTTGAAGCCCCAGGAGTCGTTCAGCGTCATGCAGCTTTCCCAAGCGCGGCCCTCGTTGGCTGCCGTCACCTCCTGCTCGGGGGTGGAGAAGTCGCCGGCGAGGCCGTTGCGGTTGTTCACGATGATCTCCGGCTGGAGCTTGAAGACCATCTCGTTCATCCGCTCGGATTCCCACTCGGCGGCCGTCAGCGGCCAGTCCACGTCGTACCAGAGGACGTCGATCTTGCCGTAGTTGGTCATCAGCTCGCGGACGAGGCCGTGGGTGTACTCTACGAAGCGCTTGCGCGCCTCGGGGTCGGTCTTGCACTTTGCGCCGTCCGGGTGGTGCCAGTCCATGAGGGAGTAGTAGAAGCCTACGCGCAGTCCCTCGGCGCGGGCGGAGTCGACGAACTCGCGCACCAGGTCGCGCCCCGGCCCCTGCTTCGGCGCGCAGTAGTCGGTCAGCTTGGTGTCCCAGTGGCAGAAGCCCTCGTGGTGCTTGGTGGTCATCACCATGTACTTCTGCCCGGCCTTCTTCGCCAGCCGCGCCCACTCGCGGGCGGCATTCGGCTTTGGATTGAAGTGCTTCGCCAGCAGCTCGTACTGGCTGAGCGGAATCCCCTCGACCTCCTTCGACCACTCGTGCTGGCCGACTACGGAGTAAAGCCCCCAGTGGATGAACATGCCGAATTTGGCCTCATGCCACCACTTCATCCGCGCCGCGCGCGTGGCCGCCATCCGCGCTTCGATGGGCGAAACCGGCGCCTCGGCCTCCGCCGCGGGCTCGCCCAGCGCCCCGGCAC
>JBAVMZ010000539.1:0-5647 GCA_049690595.1 Occallatibacter sp.
GGCGACGGGCCGCGAGCCAGGCGCGCGGGATGGCACGCGCTGGGACTCGGCGTCGGTTTCATGCTGCTGGCGGCCGTCTGCTTCCTGCTCTGGCCTGGGCCGCTGGTGGCGCTCTACACCCGCGATCCGGAGGTCATGCGCCAGGGGGCGACTCTGCTGGCGCTGGCGGCGGCATTCCAGGCCTTTGACGGCATCCAGACCGTGACCACCGGCGCACTGCGCGGCCTTGGCGAGACGCGCGCCCCGATGGTGGCCAACCTGGTGGGCTATTGGCTGTTTGGACTGCCCTTGGGGCTCTTCCTCTGCTTCACCATGCGGAAGGGAATCCTCGGCCTCTGGGTGGGGCTAACGGTGGCGCTGATCAGCATTGCCCTGACCCTGCTGGCGCGCTGGCGCCGGGACTCCGCGCGCATCGCCCTCATCTGCCCCGCCACCCGCTGATCCTCCGCAGCACACCGACTCGCCACATCGCATTCCGACGCGAAATGAACCGTCCGCAGGCCGCAAAGAGCAGCGCCGGTCTAGAGAGTAGCGCCGGTCTCCAGACCGGCTGTGGTGCGGGTCTCCAGACCCGCACATCTTCCCCCGGCACGAACTCAACCACTCTCCTGTTCACAGGGGCCTCGACCCCCCGCTTTTCCCTCCGCGCAAGCCTCCGCCCTTAACGGGCACAGACGAAGAAAACTGCACTCGCGACGAACGACGATTCTCGCCCCAGGTGACTATAATCACAAAGGAGCGAAAGAGAAACTCTCTCCAGAATTCCTCCGGAAGGGATTTGCGCCAAATGGCGACACACGACCTGGCCCTGGGTCACGAACAGGGCGCTCAAGGCGCGCAAAAGCGCATCAGCAACGATTTCAGCATCAACGTAGCCACGGTGAACGGCTCCGGCTCGCAATCCGCCAACAGCGTTCTGCTGAAGAGTATCTTCGGGATGGGCGTTCCTGTCAGCGGCAAGAACCTCTTCCCGTCGAACATCGCCGGACTCCCCACCTGGTTCACCATCCGCGCCAGCAAGGACGGATACGTAGCCCGCAAGCGCGGCTTCGAGGTCCTCATCGCCCTCAACCCCGAGACCGGCAGGCAGGACATCCTCGACCTGCCCCCGGGCGGCGCGGCCATCTACGAAGAGAACCTGAACCTGAGCCAGTACCGCGACGACGTCGTCTGCTATCCGGTGCCCTTCGACAAGATCACCGCGCAGGTCTGCCCCGAGGCCAAGCTGCGCAAGCTGGTCAAGAACATGGTCTATGTGGGCGTGGCGGCGCAGTTGCTCCAGATCGACCTCAAGGTCGTCGAGGCCGGGCTGAAGAAGCAGTTCGCCCGCAAGCAGAAGGTCTTCGACCTGAACTTCGGCGCGGTGAAGGCGGGTTTCGATTACGCCGCCGAGAAGCTGGTCAAGCAGGACCCGTACGTCATCGAGCCGATGAACCAGACGGCCGGCAAGATCGTCATCGACGGCAACGCGGCCTGCGCCATGGGCGCGGTCTTCGCCGGCGTCACCGTCGTCGCCTGGTATCCCATCACGCCTTCCACCTCCGTGGTGGAGGCGACGACCGACCTGCTGAAGAAGCTGCGCGTGCGCGAGGACGGCAAAGCCACCTTCGCCGTGGTGCAGGCCGAGGACGAGCTGGCCGCCATCGGCATGGTGCTGGGCGCCGGCTGGGCGGGCGCCCGCTCCATGACCGCGACCTCCGGCCCTGGCGTCTCGCTGATGGCCGAGTTCTCCGGCCTCGGCTACTACGCCGAGGTTCCCGGCGTCATCTTCAACGTGCAGCGCAGCGGTCCCTCCACGGGCCTGCCCACCCGCACCCAGCAGGCCGACCTGCTTTCCACCGCATTCCTCTCGCACGGCGACACCAAGCACATCATGCTGCTGCCCGGCTCGGTGAAGGAGTGCTACGAGCTGGGTTATGCCGCCTTCGACATCGCCGAACGCTTCCAGACCCCGGTCTTCGTGCTCACCGATCTCGACCTGGGCATGAACAACTGGATGTCGGACGCCTTCGAGTATCCCTCCACCCCGCTCGATCGCGGCAAGGTGCTCACCGCCGAGGATCTCGACCGGCTCGGTGGCTTTGCCCGCTACCGCGACGTCGACGGCGACGCCATCGGCTGGCGCACCCTGCCCGGCACCAACCACCCCAAGGCTGCCTACTTCACGCGCGGCACCGGCCACAACGACGCCGCAGGCTACACCGAGAAGCCGGAAGATTACGTGGCCATGATGGACCGGCTCAGCCGCAAGTTCGAGAACGCGCGCCAGGCGGCTCCGGCCCCGGTCGTGGTTCGGGACAAGAGCTCGAAAATTGGCATCGTTGCCTACGGCAGCAGCGACTTCGCTGTCCTCGAAAGCCTCGACCAGATCGAGAAGGAGTACGGCGTCGCCGTCGATTACCTCCGCATCCGCGCCTATCCCTTCGCCCATGCGATTCACGACTTCGTCGCCTCGCACGAGCGCATCTACGTCGTCGAGCAGAACCGCGACGCGCAGATGGCCTCGCTGCTCAAGCTCGACCTGCCCGCCGAGCAGATAACCAAGCTGCGCAGCATCCTGCACTACAACGGGCTGCCCATCGACGCCCGCTCGATTACCGAGGAATTTGCCACGAAGGAGGGCCTCTAATATGGCGACCGCAACACCCGCACCCAAGGTCAATCACATCGGCCTTCCCATCGTTGAGTACCGCGGCGGCAAGTCTACCCTCTGCGCCGGCTGCGGCCACAACGCCATCTCCGAGCGCATCGTCGACGCCTTCTTCGAGATGGGCATCCAGCCCGAGCGCGTGATGAAGTTGAGTGGCATCGGCTGCTCGTCCAAGTCGCCGGCCTACTTCCTCAGCCGCTCGCACTCCTTCAACGGCGTGCATGGCCGCATGCCGGCCATCGCCTCCGGCGCCATCCTGGCCAACCACACCATGACCGCCCTCGGCGTCTCCGGCGACGGCGACACCGCATCCATCGGCATGGGACAGTTCGTGCACATGATGCGCCGCAACCTGCCGATGATCTACATCATCGAGGACAACGGCGTCTACGGCCTCACCAAGGGACAGTTCTCCGCCACCGCCGACCTCGGCTCCAAGCTCAAGACCGGCGTCATCAACGACCTGCCCGCCATCGACATCTGCGCCCTGGCCATTCAGCTCGGCGCCACCTTCGTCGCCCGCAGCTTCTCCGGCGACAAGAAGCAGTTGCTGGCGATGCTGAAGGCCGCCATCGCCCACAAGGGCACCGTGATGCTCGACGTCATCAGCCCCTGCGTCACCTTCAACGATCACGAGGGCTCCACCAAGAGCTACAAGTTCATGCAGGAGAACGACGAGCCCATCAACGACGTCGGCTTCGTGGCCAGCTTCGACGATATCGAGGTCGATTACGACTCAGGGGAAGTGTACGACGTCGAGATGCACGACGGCTCCAGCCTCCGCCTGCGCAAGCTCCTCGAAGACTACGATCCCACCGACAAGGCCAACGCCGTGCGCACCCTGATGGAGGCGCAGGAAAAGGACGAGGTGCTGACCGGCGTCTTCTACATCGACACGCAAAAGCCGACCTTCATCGACCTGCTGAATGTGGTGGACGAGCCGCTGGGAACGCTGCCCGAGTCCGTCACCAAGCCGCCGAAGGCGGCGCTGGACGCGCTGATGGCCAACCTGCAGTAGCTGACCGGTGTCGCTTCCGGCCAGGAGAAAAGCCCCGCCGCGGCGGGGCTTTTCTCTTGATACCATTGCCGCTTGCGGCGATGGTTGACGTGGCTTCCGGCGGGGTGTACAAAACTGGCCGTGAGAAGCTTCTCTCGACTTTTGTTTGCGAGTTGCGTACTGCTTTTGCCGGGGTGCGGTTCCGGTGGGGAAAAACCGAGCCCGCCTCCCAAGGGTCCGCCTCTGGCCGAGTACACAGAGTGCATGTCTACCGCTCCGGTCGATCCCGGTTATGCGAACGAGCCGGTTATTACGCTGCTTGGCACGGCCGTGGTCGATCAGCTTCTGGGATCTCCGTACCGTGACGCAGGCGCCACGGCCAGCGATCCCAAGGACGGCGATATCAGCGCCAGCATTGTCGTCACCGGCCTATCGAAGCTAAACGTCAACGCGGTGGGCGACTACGTGATCCGGTACAACGTGACCGATAGCGGCGCAATGCCTGCCAGGGAGGCGGTGCGGCTGGTGCGTGTGAACGACGGGACCTTCCAGGCACAGACGCCCCGCGATATTGGCTCGACAGCGGCGCACATGGGCTATTACGAGCATCTGCCGGTGCATTACAGCGACGACCCGAAGCAGAAGTTTCCTCTTCTTGTATTCATCCACGGCTGGGGACACGCGCGCTTCCTGGATCCTTACACCGAACAGGTTCCGCTCTCGGATCTTTCCGGTATATACCTGGCGGGGATGATCGACGGAACCTCCGGCTCATGGGACGCGAGCCGGCCGTTTATCGTCCTTTCGCCGCAGAAGTGCGTGGACGCATTGACTTATGGCGCAACGGCATACCGGATGAAGCTCTTCATCGACTATGCCATCAATACCTACAAGATCGACACCACGCGCATCTATATGGGAGGGCACAGCGAAGGGTCCGGCGACACCTGGGACTATGTTACAAATTACCCGCATCAACTGGCGGCGATCTTCCCGATTTCGGGCGGGTATGGGACCGTTTCCGGCTGCAAGTTGAACGATACCGCGGCATGGGCCTTTGCCGGAGCATTGGATACGCTGATCGACACCGACCAGATCGATACGGTCGCGTCAATTAATGCCTGCAACCCGGCCGAGCGCGCAAAGGTGACCATCTTCCCGGGCGCCGATCATAACTCCGCCGTGACCGATGTGCTCATGCTGTCCGGCCTGGGGCAGGGCGAAGCCACCCACGACATCTATAACCAGAGTATCTACGATTGGATGCTCGCGCATCGGCGGAGCAAGTAGGCTGCCGATCCCCCTTTGCGCGGCGAGGGAGCCGGCCGAGAGAACATTCTGTACTGTCTTGAGCCCAGGGCCTTGAAGCCCCGGGACTCAAGACAGCACAGTCTTCGCAAGCCAACCGATACTCAGTTCTTGCTTATATCGGTTTCGGAGTTGCTGTATCCAGGAGGCAGGGCACTCAAGTGGCGTTTTCCTCGAGAAAACGCCACCTTGCGCGAACTTCGCGCGGGCTCAAGTACTCCGAAGCCGCTCTAGCGCGCTGGGGCGACGCGGATACCCATGGCGTTGAGCTTGCTGCGCGCCTGGGCGGCCTCGGGGGTCTGCGGGTGGCGTTGGACGAGCAGGCGCAGTTCGTGGACGCCGGCCTCGCGCTTGCCGGTCTGTAGCAGGGCCAGCCCCTTATGTAACTGCGCGGCCGGAGCCTTCTGGCTGCCGGGAAAGGCATCCAGCACGGCAGAGTACTGCTTGACCGCCTCGCCGTAATCCTGCTGGCGGTAGGCCATCTCGCCCAGGTAGAACTCGGCCGCGCCGGCGTGGTCGTCGAGCGGGTAGTAGTGGACGATGTCCTGAAACTCGCTGGCGGCCACGGCGTACTTGGCGGCGTTGTAGTCGCGGACGCCGGCCTGGAAGGTCTCTTCGAGCGGAGGCGCCTGCGCGGCGGCTGCCCCGCCGCCCTGCGGAACCGGTCCGGCGCCCGGAGTTCCGCCCTGCGG
>JBAVMZ010000540.1:0-14504 GCA_049690595.1 Occallatibacter sp.
GGGTGCGGAGCGGCCAGCATCCAGCGCTGGCGGGGCCGCGGAGGCGCGGCGGGGCCGGTTGCGGGCCCGGGAGTGGACCCGGCGTTCGATGCCCCACCGGCCGCGCTCACCGCGCTTACTCTTCCGCCCCTTCGTCCTCATCGCCGTCGTTGTCGTCGAGGAGGATGTCATGGAAGGCCTCCACATCTTCGAGCAGCGACTGGAAGCGCTCGTACCACTCGGTGGTGGTCTCATGGAGGAAGAAGACGCCCTGATGGATGAAGCCTAGCTGGATATAGCCGATCATGCCGGCGTACTTGCGCAGCCACTGCGCCTCCACCAGTTCGGTGGTCTCCTCGTCGGGGAAGTTCATCTCACCGGCCTCTTCGACGAGGGAGTCGAGCTCGTCGCGCTCCAGCTTCATGGCGCTGAAGGTGACGAAGGGCGCACCCACGTGCTTGGCCATCTCGACGAAGTCTTTCCACGAGTCGGGGTTGTCCAGGCCCTCCCACACAACCGAGGGAATGTCCTCGGTCACGTAGCCGGGCAGGCGTTGAATACCGTGGCCCTCGATAAAGGCCACCATGTCGTCATGCAGGGAGAGAAGGTTATCCGTGCTCATAGTCAATGGACATTCTCTCAGATGGGGGTGGTCGCGCAAGGCGGGTTTGTGGAAACCGGGGCGGTGCGGCGCGGTACTCTGGAGGCATCCGCTTTGTTTCCGGAGGTATGCGTGCCCGTCTTCGAGCGACATGTTTTTGTCTGCCACAACCAGCGTCCCGCCGGCGCGCCGCGGCCCAGTTGCACGGCGGACGGGACCAGCAGCCTGTTCACCACGATGCAGCAGCTCGCCAAGGCTGCGGGGCTTGGAGGGCGGGTGCGCATCAACAAATCCGGCTGTCTGGACCAGTGCGAGCACGGGCCCGTCGTCGTGGTCTATCCCGAGGCGGTGTGGTACGGCAACGTACAGCCGGCGGACGCGGCGGAGATCGTCGAGCAGCACCTGGCCGGCGGCCGCCCGGTGGAGCGGCTGCGGATCGACGACGAGTGCCTGAACACGGCGAGCTGCCCGCACCGGGGATGAGGGGACGAGGGCGTTACCTCAATAACCTCGCAAACCCGCTGCGGGTAATGGTTCGGCTGATGCAGCTCGGTGGGAACTCCGATAGGAAAAGCCAGGAGGAACCCTCATGAAGTCTGCCCGCATCTCCCTGCTTCTCGCATTGGCGGCGCTTGTCCCGCTGGCGGCCTGGGCCGGCCCGGCGCCAGGGCGCCGCGGCGGGAACACGGCCACGGTCAGCGGCGTCTACTCGGTCACCTTCAATCTGAACCTGGCGTCGACCCTTCCGGCAGGCGCCACCATCGTCTGCAAGGCGCAGATCGCGCCGGGCGGCCAGCAGCAGTTCTTCCAGAGCCAGCCCGCGGCGGTTCCGGTGGAGTCGGCGGCCGGCGTGGCGCAGGTCAGCGGCGCCACTGCCACCTGCGCGGTCGAGATTCCCTTCTCCTGGACGGTCAACAGCTCGTCCAGCGGCGTCTCGCTCAGCTACGAGATCGACGCCGTGAACGCCACAGGCGCGCTACCGGCGCTGGTGCGGGTCAGCGGGCAGCAGGGCGTGGCCGAAAGCTACCCCGCGGCGGGCGGAACGGCCAGCCTGAGCTTCAACGTGACCTTCTGAGCCGCGTCCACACAGAACCCGGCCGGAACGCGCCCGGCGGCCGAATGGAAGGCGGTTGCCGGGCGCGCTGCATCCGGCAGTGTACAGCCAGCGGCTCGATGCGATATCCTGAGCCTTCGCCCATGATTTTCTCCCGCGACTACATCGGATATCTTGCCCGCCGCACGGTCAAACACCTGATCGACGCCAAGATGCTCACCACCAGCGACCTGAAGGCCACCGAAGAAGCCGTGGCCGCGGGGCTGACCGAGGAGCTTTCCCTCGAAGACCGCATCAACGAGGAAGTGCGCATGATCCTGGAGGCCTACTCCGAGGAGATGCGCAAAACCGGAGCCCAGTACGCCGAGATGTTCAAGAAGGTGAAGACCGAGCTGGCCAAGAAATACAAGGCGGTGCTATGAGGATCAGCCGCGACAAGCTGAACAAGCTGGCTCACACCGTGGCCGACACGCTGGCCGAGATCGACCAGGTGGGCTTCCTCGAGGACCGCAACACCATCCGCCAGGAAGCGCGCAAGGCTCTGGAAACGCTGCTAACCGAGGAGGCCCGCATCGACACGGCGGCCCGGCTGAAGATCGCCAACCAGCGCAAGATCATCCTGGAAGGCTCGCAGGAGTGGGAGATCCTCTACCGCAAGTACTACAACGAGGAAGTCCGCAAGCTGGGCGTGGACGGCGGCCGGTAAGCGACACTGCGGGACGGGCCCCGGATTTCTCCGGATCGATTGCGAAGCGGGAGTTGCCCGATGAAGGATTCGCGGCCCCAGGCGCGGCCCAGTACGTTTGAGCGCATCTTCGTCCCGCTCTTCTTGATCTTCGTTCCGATCTTCGGCGCGCTCATCCTCCTGTATGCAATGCAGTTGATTCCAATCCTTCTTGGCGTCCTGATGCTGGTGCTGCCCCTTGTGCTGGCCGGTGTCGTTCTCTACGGTGTCTGGATGCTGCTGCGAACCTTCGTGTTCGGAAAGTGACGCAACGGCAGGTACAATTCCGGAACAGCCAACGTCAAACGAGTCCTTGACAACCGTATATACGTTATCCATACGATATCCATGTGGATCAGCACTACCTCCATGCCGGTCAACGCTTTCGCTGGGACATGGAGAAGGCCCACGCCAACGCCTCCAAGCACGGAGTGCGCTTCGAGCAAGCCTGCGAAGTCTTCTTCGATCCATTTTTCCGCCTTACGGACGCCACAGAAGACGAAGAAGCGCGCGAGGCGGTAATCGGACTCACCGAGGACTGGACGCTTCTATTCGTGGTGCACGTAATTCGCGAGCAGGACACGATCCGCATCCTCTCGGCGCGCCGGGCGACGCGCGCGGAACGGAGACTCTATGAAGACGACCCAGGAACGGCTTGAGGCGCGGCTCCGGCGCGAGCGGCCGATGACGACGATCAGCATCCGGATGCCCGAGGACGTGATCGAGGATCTGAAGGAGATTGCGCCTCGATTTGGCTTCTCGGGCTACCAGCCGCTGATCCGCGCCTATATCGGGCAGGGGCTGCGCAAAGACCTGGCGCGGTTGGAAGAGCCGGCTCTGGCCGAGCTGGAAGCGAGCCTGCGCCGCCACGGCGTCCAGGACGAGGTGATCGCCGCGGTCCTCGGCGAGGCGGTACACCGGATCGCCTGAGCGGTGCGGCTTTGGCAGGCGGCGCGATTTTTGGTAAAGTGGATGAAGTGGCTGATGAGGGCCGCCCCCGAGTGTGTGGCGCTATCGTCTAGGGGTTAGGACGTGAGATTCTCAATCTTAAAACCCGGGTTCGATTCCCGGTAGCGCTACCAGCTAAGACACGCTAAAGCCCGTTAAATCAACGGGCTTTTCCTTTGCCCGGAAAACCTCCTAGCGCGTGTTTGGTCACAATAGCGCTTGCCGTGGTACACAGTTTGGTACACAGGCCGTTCGGCCCGTTTCCGCGCCCGGCGGGCACAGGCGCTTGCCGGTAACGCCCGCAGAACCGTTCTGCCGCAAGCGGGTTCCGGCGGGCCGCCCTGGCCCGCTCGCCGGGGGTGCCGAAGTTGTCCTGACCTGTGGGGTGTAGAGGGGATGGACGCCTTTTTCGCTCTCACACCTCCCAAGAAATCTGGGGAATTGGGGGGCGAAGGTGAAGTTTAGTGCTTTGTTTTTTCCATCAGTTTTTCGATGCTGATCGTCGAAATGCGAACGGCGCCGCCGGGGACGAGTTGAGAGGCGGAGAGGGTTCCACGGTCGATATAGCGGGCAATCGTCCGGGTGCTCAATTGCAGGTATGCCGCGGCCTGTTGCACGGTGAACCAGTCTCGATCCAGCGTTTCCGGCGCTGTTGCTTTGGGCATTTCGTCCCTCTCCTCTGTTTTCCCATCCCTGTCAGCAGATGTCAACGGAAGTCGATGGAGCAATGCCCTTTTGGCTCGAATCGCGATGCAGATTCGTTTTCAAATCCGGGGCGAGGCGCTCAAGGGGTGTTAACCATTTGGTAAATCGGTGGGATCCTGAAAGACAGAGAGACGGACAGGGCACTGCCCCTAGACCCGCTCAAAAAAGGTGCGGCAGGGGCGTTTTCAAACGCTTGGCAATCTTTTCGATGTTCACCAGCGAAACGTTTCGCACCCCCCGCTCGATTCCGCTGTAGTATGTCCGGTGTAGCCCGCAACGCTCCGCCGCCTCTTCCTGTACGATCTCCTGTTCCTCGCGGATGCGGCGGATGGCGCGGCCAAACCGGATGCGAATATCGAGCGGCATTGACTGCGATCATCACGGTTTGTAGTCTATGCGTACACATCCGATGAGTCACATCGACGTGGACTTGCAATCGCAGGGAGTTGATGGGTTGATCCGCGCTTGGGAGGCGTAGCAAGCAATGAAGAAGTTTGTTTCATGGAAGATGGTAGCTGCTTGGATCATTGCGTTCTTTGTTGGCCTTTACAGCACATTCGTTGCATTGAGACTCTGGGGATGGTTCGCAGTCCCGATCCTTCACCTACCAGACCTTTCGTTCCTGCAACTGTGGGGTCTGATGCTGCTCGCAAGCACCCTTATGCGCGGCAGTTTTCAGACAAGCACGAATGGCGAAAGTGGCAAATGGGCCACGCTGGGGACCGCTGTTGAAATGTGCATCCCAGACGAGAAGCAACAACAGTGGAAGGACTACTGGGACGGGGAACCTCTCAGAGTGCTCCTCGAAACTGTCGGGGCCATTGTCGGGGCTTTCGCCGTCAATACGCTTGTATTGTTCATCGGATTCATCCTTCACGTCGCAACGGCCTAAGTCATGATAGTCTTCACAGTTTTTACGCTAGCTGGCATCGGTCTATTCATAGCGAAGCATCGCGGATGGGGAACGCTGTGTTTCGTGATTGCCCTTGTGTCGCTACTCGCGATGATATGAGTGCCCAGCAAAACGCATTTCACGGCTGCTAATGGGGCTTCGGAGGCCGGGAGGAAAGAGCGGGAATCTGGAGGCGAAATGGCAACGGAAACCACGGCGGTAGGAGCGAATGAAACGGCCAAAACGTTCGGGACTTCTCGCCCCGACCCCGGAATGTACGTGCTCTCGCCGTGCGTGAGCGCTCTGCCGATGAAGATGGACGGAAAAGAGTGTCTTTTCGGCAACGCATGGGACAGGCTCTCTCACTCAAACATCAGGGAGGTTGAGCATCACTCAATCCTATTTGGCGATGTCTATGTCACCGAAGCAGGGAAAGTGCAGATCAGCGGTGAGGGAATCGTAGGTGACGGGACCTGCGCACTGTTGCGCGAATTACTCGAACTCCATCACAAGGGCGTTGATCCGTTTGCTGCAACATGGTTCCCCTACGATTGGGGTAATTGTGAGGACGTTGTAGTTCACAGTTTTTTTGTGCTCCACGATGGGAAGATCGTCGAGGATGGCTTCACATTCGCGAGTTTCTACCCGTCTGTACTGGAACGACCTGCCTTTTACAACGAGGACCCACTGGCATATAAGCGCCAGTACTACGTTGAAGCACGTGAGTGTTACTGGTACCGCAAGTTCTACACGGAGACCATGGCCGGGCAACTGATGGTGCTCCGTTCTGATGGACCGTCGCTGTATTACTTTGAGCGGCCTACACGCGATTTGACCCCCGATGTCACGCTCGCTGTTCTGACCAAACTCTACTATCTTCTCTGGGTCTTTATTCCAGTCCTGGGAGCCATCGCGTTCCCGTCTTTGCGCTTCGTAATGGCGATTGCGGCGGTCATACTTCTGGGCTTCTGGGCGCTCGTTTGCTGGCGGCTGCGAAAGGTCGGCGTGGAGTGACCGACTTCTCCTGTGGACGTTCTGCATTTTGGGGACGGCACATTCCGACGGTTGCTGTGCCGCTGCTCCAAACGAGGTATGATTTTCTTGAATCGGCTAGGGTAGCTCCCGAATGGGCAGGCTTTCCCGGCTTGCCCCGCCGATCTCTTCACTGCCGGGATGCCACTCGGGAGGTGGCGCAGCATGACCGCTGACGGCGGGGATTTCAAAGAGCGGCTTACCGTAGCTCTGTCAATGCCGGAATCCGCACATAGGTTCCTGTATGTGTACTGGCTTGCGTCCACTGAGTGGCTCAAACGGAGTGGAGAAGAATCGACAACTCCTCAACTCCCACCACTCATAGTCGAGGGTTTTTCCGAATGGGTGCGTAGCACGGAAGATACCATAGCAAGGCGCGAAGTCCTCATGGAGCGGCTACGGCGCATTGAGGGCTACCTGGGTCATGCGCCCCGCAAGATCAATCCAAAAATCCTCGAAGATGTGAAATGCCTTGAAGCCGTTAGATGGATTCGTGCGGCCACACGTGAGGGCTGGCCGGAAGAACGGATAGCGTCTTGGCTGTCGAATTATCTCTGGCCAAGGACAAGAGCGAAACGTGGCCGCCAAGCGGGAACGGTCGATCTTGACGGACACGCTGTAATGGCCCTTACCTTGCACGGATGGGAACCGAAGCAGTGGAGTTATCCGAAGCTGGCGGATAAGCTGCTCGGATGCAAGAGGCATAAGTCACACGCTGCCGATTCCGATTGCGTGGATAAGCTCAAGAAAGCCGTGGCGCGGCTCCGCGCACTCCTGCAAGAGCTTGGGTACGAGCAGGCAGGGAAATAAATTCCGGCATTAGTTATCCCTTCAAATTGAATTTCTGTCTCGCTATGCTTCGATCATTGGCGTTAGATAACGCCACAAAGGAGCATCGAGACAATGACTGAGCAGGAAAACACACTTACGCCACTCAAGGCCGCAAAATATCTGGGAATATCCGAAGCCTCAATGAGACTTTGGCGTTCAGAGGGCCGGGGACCGCGCTATTTCCGCGCTGGCGCGAAACTGATTCGCTACAGAAAATCCGACCTTGACGGATGGATTGAGTCGCGGCTGGTTTGCGCGGAGCAGTACGGGCCGCTGGAGGGGCAGCGATGAAAGAGGGATTCGCTGCTCCCTCTCTTGTGTGGCAGGGGCCGGAGTACCCGCGCGTTCCGCCGGGGGAGTACACGGCCCGATGCACCGGCTTCCAGGGGCCGGTCTGGATTCGCACCTTCGGACGCTGGGGGCTTCGGCTGGAATTCGTCCTGGACCCGGACGAGCAGGCCGTGAGCGCGTTCTACTCACTCGGCGAGGACCGCAAAGCGCCCAGGATCGGCGGGCGGTCGAAATACTTCAAGGATTGGGTGCGGGCGAATGGCGGGCCGCCCAAGAGCGGGCAAGAGATGAACCCGGCGGCATTCTTGGGGCCGGAGCTTGCCTTCACCGTTCGCGTGAGCGATGCGGTAAAGGACAGCGAGAACGCTGTGAAGGACTCCGCGCTGGTTTACAGCCGCATCGAGAAGATCGTCGAAGTCAAGCGCCCAAGCAGGCAAGAGAGCAAGCCTGAAAGCTGGGAAGCAGATTTGCGTTCAATCTTCCAAACCTAGAAGCCTTCAAGCCCCCAAGCGGCAAAGCATCGAAGCGGGCAAGCAGGTTTCACCTTCACGGCGGTCCCTTTTGCGGGCAAGCGCCCAAGCAGGTTCCACCCTTGGCCGAAGCCCCTAAACACTTGGACAGGCCAGCAGGCAAGCAATACAGCAGGCAAGCAGTTTTCCCCTTGCATAAACCCAGCGCGATGGGTATAGTGTCTGGCATGAAGTGTCCCATTCACAAAATCGAGTTGGTCTGCTACTGCCCGGCTTGCCGGGGGGAGTTGACCAGCAAGCGCAAGGCGGAATCGTCCCGCGCCAACGGCAAGCTGGGCGGACGGCCAAAGGGCAGCAAGAACAAACCGAAGCCCCAACCCGAGGGGAAGTGAGGCGCTGAAATGCTCTACAAGCGCGGCAAAGTCTACTGGTACAACTTCCGGTGGTCCATCAAGCAGGCGGACGGGACGGTGGAGAGCTTCCGCATCCGGCAGTCCGCCAAGACGCAAAGCAAGAACGCGGCGAAGGACGTGGAAGAGGAACACCGCCGGGCGCTGCGGCTGGGCGAGATTCACCCGAACGATCCGTGGCCGAAACCGGCAACAAGCGGCCCGCCGATCTTCCGGGCATTCGCCAAGGAATTCCTGCACTACGCCAAGACGCACACAAAGCCGGGAACGCACACCTTCTACAGCGTGTGCCTGGACAGGCTGTTGACCTTCGCCGCAATCGCAGACGCCCCGCTGGACGCGATTACAGGCGAGACAGTGAGCCGCTACGCCCGGCACAGGCAAGAGGTACCGGAGAATTCCGTGGTGACCGTCAACGGCGATCTGCGCACGTTGCGGCGGATTCTCCACCTTGCCGTGGAATGGGGCAGGCTGGGGCACGCGCCCACCATTCACGAATTGCCGCAGTCCAAGGGCCGGGACCGCGTTTTGAGCTTCGCGGAAGAGGCAAAGTATCTGGCGAAGGCTTCCGAGAATTTGCGGGACGCGGCGATTCTGGCGGTGGATACCGGGATGCGCTGCGGCAAGACCTGCGGCGCGCTCACCGGAGGCTGCTGCGTGTTGGGGTTGTCTGCCGGCAAGGGGACTGCGGAGGAGGAGGCCGACGAGCGGCTGGCGTTGATGCTCTCCACCTATGTCGAATGGTTCGAGGCCGAGTTCACGCCGCGCTTCGGCGGCATCGACTGCGCCGCAATTCTCGCCGGCGATCCTCGGAACAAGTTGGCGCGATGTCCCACCATAGTCGCCGAGAGCCTGGCCAAGCTCGAGGAGATTCTGGCGGAGAACGGGTATGACTACCGTGTCGCGTAGACAGGGATCAGGGGTCAGGGATCGCGGAATGCCGCTCCGGGTGGCTTGCCGCGCATCGGCGCCATCGTGCTGGCCGCTGGTTACTCCTCGCGCATGGGCCGGTTCAAGCCGCTTCTGCCCTTGAACGGTTCTCCGGCAATTCTTGCCGTCCTCGGCTTGCTTCGCCGGGCCGGTATCGAACAGATCGTCGTCGTCACCGGGCATCGCGCCGAGGACTTGCGCCCCGTGGCCGAGCCGGCCGGCGCCGTTTCGTGCTGAATCCCAACTACGCAGAGGGCATGTTCACCTCGGTGCAGGCTGGCGTGCAGGCTCTTTCCGGCTTGATCGATGCCGCGTTTGTGCTGCCCGTCGACATTCCCCTCAACCGGCCCTCAACGCTGCGCGGCCCGATCGATGCTTTCCGGCCGTGTCGGAGCGCGATCGTCTATCCGGCCTTCGCCGTCCGGCGCGGCCATCCGCCGCTGATCGCCGCCGAGGTTCTCGCCCAGGCGCTCAAGGAGGGCGAGCAGGGTCCGCTTTCCGCCCTGTTAGCCCGTCACGAGGCCGATGCGGTCCAGGTGGAGGTGGCCGACAAAGGCGTACTGCTCGATATGGACACGCCCGCAGAGTACGAGGCGCTGGTGCGGCTGGCCGCGCAGCGCGGGATTCCCAGCGAGGCCGAGTGCGCAGCCCTGTGGGCGATCCACAACGTTCCGCCGCAGGTGGCTCGCCAGTCGCGCGCCGTGGCCGACGTCGCCGTATTCCTGGCGGAGGCACGGCCGCCAAGGGCCTGCCGGTCGATCTCGATCTGGTGCGCGCCGGTGCGTTGCTGCACGATCTGGCCAAGGGAGGACCGCGGCATGCCGAGCGGGGCGCGGAGCTGTTGCGCGCGCTGGATCTGCCGGAAGTCGCCGCCATCGTTGCCAACCATATGGAGCCGGAGAGCAAAAGCCTCCGCATCGACGAATCCGCGCTGGTGTTTTTCGCCGACAAGCTGGTGCGCGGCGAGGCCTTCGTCGGCCTGGATAAGCGCTTTTGTCCCGCGATCGAGCGCTTCGAGGGCGATCCGGAGGCGCTGGCCGCCGCTCTCCGCCGCAAAGCGATGGCAAAGGCGCTTCAGCGGCAGATCGAAGCGGTCCTGGGAGCCGCGATCGACGGGGCTTTTCTCGATCCGGCGCGCATCTTGGTACACGGCGATGCGTTGGCCCACGAATTGCTATCTTCGTAGTTGCAGCCATGGAATGCGCAGGAATGGAGCACGGTAAAACAACTCTGAGCACGACCGCCAGCGTGTGCCCCGAGTGCCTCGCGCGCATTCCCGCGCAACGTGTCGCCGAGGACGACGCGGTTTACCTGGTGAAAAGCTGCCCGGAGCACGGCTCCTTTCGCGCCGCCCTCTGGCGCGGTCTGGCCACCTGGGAGGAGTGGGGCTTGGGCGGCCGCCCGAGCGCTCGTCCGCCGGTCTGCAAATCGCCCGTGGACAAGGGGGTGCCCCTTCGACTGCGGGCTCTGCCCGGAGCACCGTCAACACACCTGCTGCGTGGTTCTCAACCTCACCGAACGCTGCAACCTGGCCTGCCAGGTCTGCTTTGCCTCGGCCGGAGAAAGCCCGCGCCCAAATTCCAGTCCAGATCCCACCTTCGACGAGGTGCTGGGCTGGTGCCGCAACCTGCTTAAAGATGCCGGGCCCTTCAACCTGCATCTCTCCGGCGGCGAGCCCACGCTGCGCGACGATCTGCCACAGTTGATCCGCGCCATGCGCGACCTGGGCTTCACTTACTTGCAGCTCAACACCAACGGCATCCGGCTGGCCGAGGGCCGCTCCTACGCCGAAGAGCTGAAGAAGGCCGGGTTGAGTCGCGTCTTCCTGCAGTTCGACGACGTCTCCGACGATGTGTTCCTTGGGCTGCGCGGACGGCCGCTGCTCGAAACCAAACTGCGCGCCATCGAGCACTGCGGCTCGGCCGACCTGGGCGTGGTGCTGGTGCCCACGCTGGTGCCCAGGGTCAACACCGGGCAGATTGGTCAAATCCTGCGCACCGCGCTCGGGCTCGTCCCCACGGTGCGCACCGTACACTTCCAACCTGTCAGCTACTTCGGCCGCTACCCGCATCCGCCCGCCGATCGAGATCGCATCACCATCCCGGAGATCGTGGCGCAGATCGAGGAGCAGACCGGGGGGAAGTTCAAGGCCGCCAACTTTTATCCCGCCTCGGGGGAGAATCCCTACTGCTCCTTCCACGGCAGATTCTGGCTCCATGCCGACGGGCGGATTGTGCCCACCGCGCGCCCCGCCCAGCCCTCCTGCTGCGGCGCGCCCCAGACGCCGCTGATTCAGCTCGGCGCCGCGCTTTGTCGCCGGCCACTGGACCTACCCGCAGGCGCCCGTGCCCGCCGCCGATGCGCCGGGCCCCTCAATGAATCTCGCCAGCTTCGATGCCTTCCTGGCCGAGAAGAAGCGCAGCTTCTGCATCTCGGGGATGGCCTTCCAGGATGCCTGGAACCTCGACCTCGACCGGCTGCGCGACTGCTTTCTGCATGTGCGCGCCGGCGGCGGAAGGCTGATCCCGCTCTGCGCCTCGAGCCTCACCAGCCTCGACGGTCGGAGGCTCTACCCGGAAGCTGCTGGCACGGCACGGCCTGGAGGCGCGCGATGAACGCAACCGCTGCCGCAATCCGCCGCTCCCCGCTCGACGCCTGGATGGCGGGGCGGCTCAACCTTGCGCCCTCCGATCTGAGCCGCCGGGCCATCGCCGCCTACCAGCTCGATGCCCTCCGCCAGACCCTCGACTGGGCGCGCACGCACTCGGCCTTCTGCCGCGAATGTCTGGCCGCACTGGACTCCTCTCCGTTCGGCGATCTCGCGGACCTGAGAAAGATTCCCTTCACCACGCCCGCGGATCTGGTCCAGCACGGTGCGCGGATGCTCTGCCTGCCGCAGGACAGGATCAGCCGCATCGTCACCCTCAACACCAGCGGCACCACCGGCTCCGCCAAACGCGTCTTCTTCACCTCCGAGGATCAGGAGCGCGCGCTCGAGTACTTTGCCGCCGGCGTCACCGCCATTGCCGCGCCGGGGGAGATCATGCTCATCGCGCTGCCCGGCGAAACCGAGGGCAGCGTCGGCCGGCAGCTTGCCATGGGGATTGCCCGCGCTGGCGTCGAGCCCATTCCGTATGGACCGATCCACGATCCGGCACACGCGCTGGCCTTGATCGAGGCCCGGCGCATCGACAGCATCATCGGGTTTCCCGTGCAGATTCTGGCGCTGGCCCGGCACCCGGACAAGCGGCTGGCCGGCGCTCTGCGGCGGATGCGCTCCATCGTGCTCTGCTGCGACCATGTTCCCCAGAGCTTGGTCGAGGCACTGCATGAGCTAACCGGATGCGAGATCTTCGAGCATTACGGATCCACCGAGATGGGCCTGGGTGGCGGTGTGGACTGCGCCGCGCACGCGGGCTACCACCTGCGCGAGGCCGATCTGCTGCTGGAAACGATCTCGCCCAAACCGGCGAGCCCACGGCCGAGGGCGAGATCGGCGAGGTGGTCGTCACCACGCTCCATCGCACCGGCCTGCCGCTCGTCCGCTATCGCACCGGCGACCTTTCGCGCCTGCTGCTGGAGCGGTGCACGTGCGGCTCGCTGGTGGCGCGCCTCGAACGCATTCGTGCGCGGGTTGGCGCTTTCGTTCCTCTCGCCTTGTCCGGTACTCTGAGCATGACCATGCTCGACGAGGCTCTTTTCGCGGTCCCGGGGCTGCTCGACTTCCGCGCCCGCCTCTCGCCGGGCAAACCCGCGCGTCTCTCCCTGACGGTCTTCGGACACGGCCCCGCCCAATCGCCGAGTGTCGTACGCGAGCATCTCGAAACTGTCGCCGCCGTAGCCGCGGCTCGCGACCGCGGGGAACTCGAAATCGAAATCCTCTCTTCCGGCCTCCCCTTTCCGGTCACCGGCGCCAAGCGCACGCTTGAAATCGTGGAGGGCGCCTGATGTCCTGTGTTCTTTATCTCGTGCGCCACGGTGCGATCGTCCGCCCATCCGGCAACACCTATATCGGCCAAATCGACCTTCCTCTCTCCGAGGAGGGCGTGGAACAGGCATGGGCCTTGCGCTAGTGGCTCGCAACCGTGCCCTTCTCGCATTTCTTTTCGAGCGACCTGACCCGCGCCCGCCGCACCTGCCAGATTGTCGCCGGCGTCAAGGCAAAATCCATCTCCGCATTTCCCAGCCTGCGCGAGATCGGCCTCGGCGAATGGGAGGGCCTCTCCTTTCGCGAGATCGAAGAGCGCTATCTCGAGGCCTACGCCGCGCGCGGCCGCGACATCGAAAACTGGCGCCCTCCGGGTGGCGAGAGCTTCCGCGACTGCAGCGATCGCGTCATGAGCACCCTGCGCGAGACGCTAAGCCATGCGCAGGGAAATGTCCCTGTCGTCGGCCACGCCGGCGTCAATCGCACCATCCTCTGCGATGTGCTTGGGATTCCCCTGGCCAACCTGCAGGCCATCGGCCAGGACTACGGATGTGTGAACATCTTCGACTTTTCCGCTCCTCGGGCCCGCGTCCGGCTGATCAACTACACACCCGTGCCGGCAAGCAGGAAAAGCCCGGATGTTGCGGTGCGAGTGACCCCCTGCGAGACAGGGAGGCGCATATGAACGCAACTTCTCCGATCTATCTCGATTGCAACAGCACCACGCCGGTTCTGGACGAGGTGGTGGAGGCCATGCTTCCCTGCTTCTCCAGCCGGTTCGGCAACCCCTCGTCCATTCACAGTTGCGGACTCCGCGCGCTGGAGCAGTTGAAGCTCGCGCGCCAGCGCCTGGCCGCGCTCCTCGGCTGCCTTCCCACCGAGATCGTCTTTACCAGCGGAGGCACCGAGGGCGACAACCTGGCTCTGAAGGGCATCGTGCGCCTGGGCGATCATCTCATTGTCTCTCCGATCGAACACAGCGCGATCCTGGCCACCGCCGCGTGGCTGGAGCGCCAGGGATGCGAGGTGACGCGCGTAGGCGTCAACTCCAGCGGGCAGGTGGAGCCCGATGCCGTGCGCCAGGCCCTACGCCCCAACACCCGCCTGATCTCCGTCATGATGGCAAACAACGAAACCGGCATCCTGCAGCCCGTCGAAGAGATCGGCAGAATCGCCGCCGAAGCCGATGTCTGGTTTCACACCGATGCCGTGCAGGCCGTGGGCAAGGTGCCGGTCTCGGTCGATGCCATCGGCTGCGAGCTGCACACTCTCTCCGCGCACAAGATCCACGGGCCGCAGGGAATAGGCGCTCTCTACGTGCGCCGGGGCGTCCCGCTGCTCCCTCTTGTGCAGGGAGGCCATCAGGAACGAAGCCGGCGACCGGGCACGGAAAACGTCGCTGGCATCGCCGGACTTGGACGGGCGGCCGAGATCGCCCAAGCCGGATTGACCGACGGTTCCGTCGAGCGCATACGCGGCCTGCGCGAGCGGCTCGAGTCGGCCATCGCCGATTCGATTCCCGATACGCGCATCAACGGCCGCGGCGCCCCGCGCGTGGCCAACAGCACCAACATCCACTTCGAGCACGCTCCCGGCGACACGCTGGTGCCTGCGCTCGACGCGCTCGGTGTCGCCGCCTCCCGCGGCGCAGCTTGCACCTCCGGTGGCGCCGATCCTTCCAGCGTCCTGATGGCCATGGGCATGGGCGG
>JBAVMZ010000541.1:0-3525 GCA_049690595.1 Occallatibacter sp.
TGCTTGCCCCGCCGGTGCGCCTCGCGGATGGCGCGGCGGCCTGGTTTCCGCGCTGAGGCGCCGTGCCCCACCGCGCGAAATTCCCTCCCCGTCCGGGAACCCTTTTCTTCTCCGCGGGGTCCAAGGGTTTAGGATTCCGTTTGGCTTGACCGAGGAGGCCTCGATGCGCCGCTGGTTTGCCGTCATCTTTCTGTTTGCCCTCACCGCTTCCCTCTGCGCCCAAAACCCCGCCCCGTCGCAGCCCCAGCCGAAGCCCAAAGCACCGGCGCAACTGGCCCCACCGCAGGTAGTCCCGCCCGTCATCAAGGACCTGCCCGTCCGCCGCGTCGTCCTCTACAAGAACGGCGTAGGCTACTTCGAGCACTCGGGCTCGGTCACGGGCAACCAGCGCGTGGCCATCGACTTCACCTCCTCCCAGCTTAACGACGTCCTCCAGTCGCTCACCGTGCTCGACGAGGGCGGCGGGCGCATCGGCGGCGTCAACTACAACTCGACCACGCCGCTGGCCGAGCAATTGAAGGCGCTCTCGCTGGGCATGACCGACGAACCCAGCTCCACCGAGCTCTTCCAGGCCCTCCGCGGCCAGCGCGTGGAGGTCGCCGGCGCGCCCGGCGGCGCGATCACCGGCCGGCTGATGTCCATCGAGACGCGCGCAGAGAAGGTGGGCGGCGCGGACAGCACCGACACGGTGGACAAGTATTACCTGACGCTGGTCGCCGCCTCGGGCGCGGTGCGGGTCGTCGAGCTCACCCCCGCCCTGAGCGTGCGCCCGCTCGATGCGAGCCTCCAGGGCCATCTCGACCGCTACCTGGAACTGCTCTCGACCACGCACGCCAACGGCCTGCGGCATCTGACGCTGAACGCGCTGGGCACGGGCGAGCGGCAACTGCGCGTGAGCTACATCAGCGAGGTGCCGGTCTGGAAGTCGACCTACCGCATCGTCTTCCCGCGCACGCCGAACGGCGCGGCCACGGTGCAGGGCTGGGCGGTGGTCGATAACACCGTGGGCGCGGACTGGGACAACGTGCAGTTATCGCTGGTGGCGGGCGCGCCACAGAGCTTCATCCAGCCGCTGAGCCAGCCGCTCTACACGCGGCGGCCGGAGATTCCCATCGCCACCGACGCCGAGACCACGCCTCAGACGCACGAGGCGGCGGAGAACGTTCAAGCATCCGCTGGCGGAGGCGGCGGGCAGTACGAGTACGATAGGACGGAATTGAAGGCGAAGCTCCTTGCGCCCCGCGCCGCAGTGCCTCACAAAGTGGATCGCAGCTACGGCGTAGCCGGCATGGAGGGTCTGAGCGGCGGCAATGCCGCCTCAGAGACGGTGAGCGTCGCAGCCGAAAACCGCAACGAGGCCGACCTGGCCGCGATTGCACCCGGCGCGAGCGGCGGCGGCGTCTACCGCGCCAGTGACGCCATCGCCGAGGGCGACGTGGCCACCAACGCCTTCGACGGCTTCTTCGAATACGCGCTCACCGCGCCGGTCACCATCCACAAGAACGAGTCGGCTATGGTGCCCATCCTGCAGCAGGAGCTGCCGGCCGAGCACGTCACCCTCTGGAGCCAGCAGGAAGCGACGCCGCTGCGCGCCGTGTGGCTGGAAAACAAATCGAAGCTGACGCTCGACAAGGGCAGCTTCTCCATCTTCGAGAGCGGCGAGTTTGCCGGCGAAGGGCTGCTGGACCCGATCCATCCCGGCGAGCGTCGCCTGCTGAGCTACGCCGCCGACCAGGCCATGCGCGTGAAGGTGACGGCGCGCGAGGCGCGGCACACCCTGCACCACCTGAGCATCAGCAAAGGCGCGATCGTGGAGACCTATCGCGACGTGGCCTCGGTGACTTACTCGGCGGTGAACTCGGGCGACGTCCAGCGCGCGGTGCTGCTCGAACATCCGCGGCGCACCAACGGCTGGGAGCTCGACGAGGGGCTCAAGCCGGCCGAGACCGCGCCCAGCCTCTACCGTTTCCGCCTGCCGGTGGCCGCCCACTCGACCGAGAAGCTCGAGGTGCGCGAGCACGGCCCGCAATACGTCACTGTGGATCTCAAAAGCAATCCGCGCCAGGAGGCCTTTCTCATCGAGCTGGCCAAGGAGGTGCCAGCCGCCGAGACGCAGTTGAAGCCCGTCATCGACGCGCAGACCGCGCTGGCCGAGATCGACCGGAAGATCGCGGATAAGAAGAAGGAAGCCGAGACCGCCGCGGCCGACGAGGCCCGCGACCGCGAGAACCTGACGGCTCTCAAAGGCAACGACGCGGCCCGCCGCTTTGTGGACGAGCTGAACCGCGCCGAGGACCAGTTGCAGGCCACGCGCAAGGCCATCGCCGACCTGGAACAGCAGAAGAGCGCCGCCGTGGACAAGCTCAACGGGCTGATCTCCGCGCTCAGCTTCGAATGGGATGCGAAGGAGGAGAAGTAAGTATCCTCCGGCCGGGCCAGAGCCGTCACGATTGGTGGGCCTTCAAAATGGGCCTGCGCTGGATCGCCCGCGCTGCGAGCCGCAACCCGCCCGCGCTGTGAGCCGGAGGCCACCCAGGCTGTGAACCGCATGTCGCCCGCGCCGTAGGCGCAGCGTTGGTTAGCCCCGCGCTTCAGCGTGGGGTGAGCGCGACCCACAATCCTCCGGAGTCCCGTAGGGACGGCGCTTCCACCCATGCACCTCATCTTTTCGCCCTTTTTTCTGGCGCAGGGGTGGCCCTCAATCCACCGTTTTCCCGGTCATTGCGTAGACAATCGCCCGCGCCGTATGGTCCTCGTCGGCCTGCGACGAGATCATCAGGTGGTAGAGGTGCGGGTTGGCCCAGTTCTTGCCGAAGAACTCCTGCAGGTACTTGGCCCGCTCGGCGTCGACGCTGCGCATGCGCTGCTCGATGTTGACGCCACTGTCCAGCCGCTGCTTGAGCCGCTCGATCTTCTCGCGGTGCGGCGCGTAGACAAAGGCGTGGAAGACGTCGGGCTTGTGCTGCAGCACGCACTGCGAGCCACGCCCCACGATGACGCAGTTGCCCTCGCGCCACGCCTCCTCGATGATCTTCTGCGAGATCTTGACCATCTCCTCGGAGTCGAAGACCGCGTTCTCGCCCAGTTCCAAGCCGGCGGCCAGCGCCGCCGAACGCATGGCCTGCTGGTTCAGCCGGCTCAGCCATCCGTCCACGTGCTCGTCGTACTGGCGCACCACCTTCTGATCCACATGCGCGGCGTAGCCGATGGCGTCGATGATGTCCTTGTCCAGCAGCTTCCATCCCAGCCACTCGGCGATGGACTGCGCAATGCGCCCCCCGCCGGAGCCGAATTCGCGGTTCACGGTCAAGACCCGGTAGCTCATGAGGCCCTCCCTGCAAATTCGAGACACCTTACATTACTCCACTTCGCGCGCTGGCACCAACTCGGGCGCGGAACAGCCGCGGGCGCGACTGACCGCGGCTGCCCCGCCGGCGTATGCTGTTGAGCGACCGAGGAGCCTGCCGTGCAACTGCTTTCCGCTCAACCCTCGCGCCGCGCTGTGCTGGGCGGTCTGGCCGCCGC
>JBAVMZ010000542.1:0-5426 GCA_049690595.1 Occallatibacter sp.
CTCATAGTCGACTCGGCCTATCCGCTGCAGACCGCGCCCGGCATCGAGACCATCGAGACCAACGCCGATCAGATCGAAGTCGTCCGGGCCGTGCTCGACGCCGTGAACCTCTCCGTCCACGTCCGCCCGGTGGTGCATCTCGACGCCGAGATGCCGTTTGTCCCCGAGTCCGACGCACCGGGCATCACGGCCTACCGGGCAGCCCTCTCCGAAACGCTGAAAAACCTGCCCGTTGAGTCGCTGCCACACGAGCAGATCATCGCCCGCATAGCCGAGGCCGGCAGCCAGTTCCACATCCTCGTCCTCAAGTCCCGCCTCGCCCTCCCCTACACCAGCGTCTTCCTCCGCCTCGACTGCCAGTACTGGCCTGCCGAGGCCGAGCAGCGCCTCCGCGCCGCCATGGCCGCGGGGAAACCCTGATCGAATCGGGCGCCTTGAACTCCCTGCTATCATGCCGTCATGAAACCCAGCCTCATCGTCAAGGGCGTTCTTGCCCTGCTGACCGGCGGTCTCTTTGGGCTTTATGTGCAATCTGACTACGAGAAGTGGCACCGGCTCGGCCGCGAAGCATTCATCGACTACCAGGAAGGCAGATTTGACCGCTTCATGGCCTCACCGCATACCGGAGCGGTCTCGGTCGTAATCATGGCGTTGGTCGTTCTTGGCCTGGCCGTCCTCTACGAACTGGTTGGCCATATCGCCGATCGAATCGTTGCCTCGTACTTTGAATCCGGCCAGCCGCCGGCTTGACCCGCGCCGCCTCGTCTCACTCCCTGCTCCTCTGGTATACTCACTCTGTTCACCTCGTGCGGAGGTGGCGAAATTGGCAGACGCACTAGCTTGAGGTGCTAGCGCCCACAAGGCATAGGGGTTCAAGTCCCCTCCTCCGCACCAAAGATTCTCCTCCCAACGGCCCCGCGGCCGGGCGAGGCCTGGAAAGCAGCTCGTATCTCATGAACATTCTTCTCTATGTTGTCGTCGTGGTGCACGTCATCGTGTGCCTGTTCCTGATTGGCGTGGTTCTGCTGCAGCAGGGACGTTCGGCCGATCTGGCCGGCGCCTTCGGCGGCCAGGGATCGCAGACTGCCTTCGGCCCCCGCGCCGCCGCCAACGTGCTCACCCGCCTGACCACCTGGTCGGCCGTCATCTTCATGGTCACCTCGGTGGCGCTCACCGTACTTTACGTCCGCACCACCGGCTCGCACTCGGTGCTGCAAGGCGCCAAGTCGGCTCCCGTCTCGGCCCCAGCCAAGAGCGGCAAATAGTGCCTCACTCCGCTTGCATGCCGACGGCAGCCCTTCGGGGCTGCCGTTCTTGCTTTTAGCCACCCCCTCCCCCCCAAAAAAGACTGTGCAACTGTGCAGCACAGTTTCTTCTTTACTTATATATCTCTAAGATGTATCGTACAGATATATGGACCTGCCCACAACATCCTACGTCATCCTCGGCATGCTCTCCATCCAGCCCGGCCTCTCCGGATACGACATCCGCAAGGGCGTCGAGCAATCCGTCGGCCACTTCTGGGGCGAGAGCTACGGTCAGATCTACCCGGCTCTCAAGCGGCTGGCTGAATTGGAGTTGATTGTTCCGGCCGGCCAGGCAGGCTCTCCGCAGCCGGACTCCGACAGCGGCCGGCCCCGCCGGCAAGCCTGGGAAATGACCCCGGCGGGCCGCGCCGTGTTGCGCGACTGGCTGGCTCTGCCCTTCCACAACGAACCCATCCGCAACGAGTTCCTGCTCAAGCTGTTCTTTGCTCGCGAGGCCGCGCCCGGCGTCGCCCTGGCCCACGTCCGCGAGCTGCAAGCGCGCAACCGGCAGACGCTCGCCTCGCTTCACGCCCTGGAACAGCAAGCCAACGCCAACCCCAACCCGAGCCCCCATCAGCCCTACTGGATGCTCACCCTGACCCTCGGCGTAGCGCTCACCGAAGCCGCGCTCAGGTGGGGCGAGCGGACGCTCGAGGAGTTGCCCGCGCTCGACGTCGCCGGTTCCGCCACCGAACCCAAACCGAACTCGGAGGAAGGTACCCAATGACCCCCACCCGCAAGACGCAGATCAAGCGCATCGTCTCCTGGACGCTCTTCGCCGTTTTCGCCCTCGGCTTCTTCTACTCCCCCATCGGCTTCATCACCGGGCCGATCCTCGGGCTCTGGCTCGTCGGCACGCAGCGGCCGTTGCGGGGAGTGCTGTGGCTCTTCGTCTTTGGGTTCTTTCCTCATCTCGTCGCGTCCTGGAAGGGCTTGGCGCCCTCCAGTCTTCCCGGCTTTCTCACGTACGCGGGTTTTATTGCTCTGGCAACCTTGATAGGCATCCTTCCCTTCCTTTTTCATCGACTAACCCATTCATCCTTGCCCGGCGCACTGGCTACTTTGCCATTTCCACTTGCTGTGGCTGTGCTACAGATGTCTATTCCCATCTGGCTGCCGGCGAGTGCTTGGGCGTTTTTCAGTCGCGATTCGAATGCCGCCTTTCCAGCACTGAAGATTGCGATGTACACCGGCGTCAGTCCGACGATCTTTTACTTCGCCGCCGTGTATTCTCTCGGGTTTTGGATCCCATCGATTCTCGTCTGGATTTGGAATCGGGAATTTCGGCCCGGCCCGACGCGCCTCGGGCTGATTCTGATCGCCCTCTGCGCGCTGTTTCTGCATTTCACGGTCACTCCCAGAGTCTTTTCTGAGGGGGACTACTTTTTCCGGGTGCTCTGCCTCTCCATCTTTCTGACTTGTTTGTTGGCGGTCATCCTGATCGGTATCTGGGCATTCGTCTTCACCGTGCGCAATCGGCGCCGCCCACCCCTTGAAGCTGAAGCCATGCGGCTTCTGCGCTCCCCTGGCACCTTCGATTCTCTCCGTCTCGAGGGCAACGCCCTTGTCTCCCCCTCCGGCGCACGCTTCCCGCTGCGCCGCGGCATTCCCGACTTCCGCACGCCGGAGGACCTGACTGGCCTCAACGGCAAGTACAACCGGCTCTACCAGTGGATCGGCGGCTTTTACGACGACATCCAGCGGGTGGTGGGACCGATGCAGGGCTTCGACCGCGACGCTTACGTGCACAGCTATATGGACTTTCTGGAAGTCAAGCCCGGCGACCGCGTCCTCGAAACCTCGGTCGGCACCGCGCTCAACTTCAAGTACCTGCCCAAGGACATCCACCGCTACGGACTCGACCTATCCGACGGGATGCTCGATGCCGCGCAAACCAACCTGGCTCGCTGGGGGATGGACGCGAACCTCGTTCTGGGCAACGCCGAGAGGCTGCCCTATGCCGACGAGAGCTTCGACGTGGTCTTTCACGTGGGCGGCATCAACTTCTTCTCCGACCGCGCCGCGGCCATCCGCGAGATGATCCGCGTCGCCAGGCCCGGCTCCAAACTGCTGATCGCCGACGAAACCGAGGAGCACGTCCAGGCAGCCTACGAGAAAAGCGCCATCACCAGCGCCTTTTACTCGAATCGCGAGGAGGCCGTGAAGCCGCCCATCGACCTGCTCCCTCCGAAAATGGAAGAGGTCCACCTCGAAATCCTGAATGTGGTCGGCAAGAACCGCTTCTACGCCCTCACCTTCCGCAAGCCGCACGCGGCCTGACCAGCCGGGCCGGCACACTGCCCGGGAAATTCCCGCCCGGGCAGTGATAGAAGTCTCTTCGCAGCGCGGCAGGCCTACCCGGCCTCGGCTTTCCGTTGCTGCCCAACCGCATTCAACCCCGAGCTGTGCGCTCCAGGTTGTCCGCTGTCCGCTCGTTACAATAGACCCATGATTCTTGAGACCTTTCCCGTCGGCCCGTTGCAATGCAATTGCACCCTGCTGGGCGACGAAGAGACCCGCGAGGCCATCGTCATCGATCCCGGCGACGAGGTCGGCCGCATCCATCGCCGCCTGACCGCCCTCGGCCTCACCCTCAAGCAGATCCTCGTCACCCACGCGCACATCGACCACGTGGGCGGCGCGCTCCGCCTCAAGCAACTCACCGGCGCGCCCATCCTGCTGAACCAGGCCGACCTGCCGCTGCTGGCGATGATGGAAACCCAGGCTGGGTGGCTAGGCACGGAGACTCCGGAGACCGCGCCCCCCGACGAGTCGCTCGAAGACGGCCTGGTCGTCGGCCTGGCGCGCTACCCGGCCCGCGTGCTGCACACCCCCGGCCACACGCAGGGCTCGGTCTGCCTGCACTTCGAGCCGCTCAAGCTGCTCATTGCCGGCGACACACTCTTCGAGGGGTCGATCGGGCGCACCGACCTGCCGGGCGGCGACTACGGCCAGATTCTCGACTCCATCCACAGCCGCCTGCTGACGCTACCCGGCGAGACCCGCGTTCTCACCGGCCACGGCCCGGAGACGACCATCGCCCGCGAGCGCCGCGCGAACCCGTTCCTGCGCGCGCGCTGAGCGGCAAAGGGCTTTTGCAGGCTGCGGAGAGGCTCGTGGCCTGCTGCGAAGAGCATCGGACGGCGACCGCAGGGGCTAAAGCCCGGGAGGTTTTGTTGGCTCTATCGGCACGACTGAAGTCGTGCCCTGACACAGTTTTCGTGCCATTTCTCGAGTTCTTCCGCAGCCTCTAACGTCGTGCCCTGGCTCTTGTGGCACCCTGCGCCGAGTTCTTTCCGCAGCCATCTTTGCGGTCCGCTCAGACCATCCGCTGCCCGCAGCGCTCGCAGTAGGGCGCGTTCGAGTGGTCGATGTGGTAGCAGTTGGGGCAGTACCGCTCCTCGACCGCGCTGGGCGGCGGCGCCGGCGTCACCGGTTGGGCAACTGGCTTCGGCGCGGTGATGACCGGCCTGGGCAGCGGCGCAGACTGCGCGGGCGCCGATGGCCGAGGAACCACCGAGATGGTGGGCATGGGTGGCCGAGATTGCGCCTTCGCCTTGTTCGCGATGACCACCGTAAAGACAATCGCCACCGGAAGCGCCAGCAGAATTCCCAACAGAAGCCCGCAGACCGCGCAGACCCACAGCGCCGTGACGGGCAGACCCTCGACATTCTTCTTTTTGCCGACGAAGTAAGGCAGAAGGCCGCACACGAGGCCCATCAAGGCCCCGCCGATGAGATAGCCGAACATGTAACCGTCGTTCACAGAGCCGCTCCCGCACCGCACGCAGTGGACGCTTCCCCGGAGTGTACTCTAACTCCCGCAGCCGGGCAATCGCGATGCGACGCTCAGACCCGGTGTCCTCCGCGAAGGTATCCAACCAGCCGCGCAGCCCCGAGCGCAAACTCCGCCTCTGGCCCGAGCAGGCTCACCACCAGCCAGCCCGCCTCGGCCATGCCGAAGAAGTACCCCGGATGCACCCAGACGCCGTGCGCGAGCAGTTCCAGCACCGTGCGCTCGTCCGGCTGGAGGGCTGGAATCCGCAGGACCGCGTACCAGCCGCCCTCGGCGGCCAGCCTTCGCGCCGCGGGCACGGCCGCAAGCTCGCGGTCCAGCAC
>JBAVMZ010000543.1:0-6540 GCA_049690595.1 Occallatibacter sp.
GTGCGGCAGGGCACGCTGTGCGCCGTAAACAGCACCGGCACGGCCGCGCCGGTCTCTTGGGCGAGTTTGTTGAGCGCCGGCCGCAGCCGCTCGGCAAAGGCCTCGGCCAGCAGCGGGTGATCCGCCCAGCCGGCGGTGAAGTCGATGCGCAATCCCTGCGCCTCCGCCTCCACGGCCCGCCGGTAAAGCCCCACGCTGGTGCGCGAGTTCTGCGGCGCCAGGCAGATCGCCGCCGCCTCCTCCACGCCGTCCGCCCTCATCTGCCGCACCACGTCCGGGATGTACGGCCGCCAGTTGCGCATGCCCACGTAAACCCGCGCCGCCATCCCCTGCGCCGCCAGCTCCTCTTCCGCCAGCCGCCCCTGCTCCAGCGTCAACTCGGTCAGCGGACTCCGCCCAATCAGCGCGTAGCGGTGCTGAATCTCCTCCACCACCGCCTGCGGCAGCGGCCGCCCGCTCACCACGTTGCGCAGGTACTCGGGGACCTGTTCCACCGTCTCCGGCGTCCCATGCGCCAGCAACAGCACCGCCTGCTTACCCAATCCCAACCTCCACCTACTCCCTACTCCCTAATCCCTAATCCCTGTTCCCTCACCATCCTCACCACCGCCTGCACATTCTCCACCGGCGTCCCCGGCACAATCCCGTGCCCAAGGTTGAAGATATGTCCCGGCCGCCCCCCTGCCGCCTCCAACACCTGCCGCACCCTCCGCTCCAGCACCTCCAGCGGCGCAAACAGCGTAATCGGGTCCAGGTTCCCCTGCACCGCGCAGCCGGGTCCCACCGCGCGCCAGCCTTCGTCCAGCGGCTGCCGCCAGTCCAGCCCGATCACGTCCGCCCCCGTGGCCGCCATCGCCCCCAGCAGCCCCGCCGTCTCCACGCCAAAGTAGATCACCGGCACGCCCATCGCCTGCACCGCCCGCACCAGCCG
Organism: Occallatibacter sp.; assembly: GCA_049690595.1. Classification (GTDB taxonomy): domain Bacteria; phylum Acidobacteriota; class Terriglobia; order Terriglobales; family Acidobacteriaceae; genus Telmatobacter. The sequence continues at coordinate 932 of JBAVMZ010000543.1, forward strand.
CGCCGAGGCCTCGAAGGCATACTCCTGGTAATCGGCCAGCCCCAGCGACCCCACCCAGCTGTCGAAGATCTGGATCACGTCCGCGCCCGCCTCCGCCTGCTGCCGGCAATACTGCTCCAGCACCGTCACCAGCTTCTCCAGCAGCTCGCGCCAGGCCCCCGGGTCCGTGTACATCAGCCGCTTCGTGTGGATGTAATTCCGCGAGCCGCCGCCCTCGATCATGTAGCTGGCCAGCGTGTACGGCGCGCCGCAGAAGCCGATGATCCCCAGCCGCTCGCCGAAGTGCGCCGAGACCTTCTCAATGGCGCGGGCCACGTAACCCAGCTCGGCGGCGCGATCGGTCCGCAACGCGCGCACGTCCTCCGCCGTCCGCACCGGCCTGTGCACCACCGGCCCCTCGCCCGCCTGGAACTCGAAGTCCAGCCCCATCGGTTCCAGCGGCAGCAGCAGGTCGGCAAAGATGATGGCCGCGTCCACCCCGAGCTTTTCCGCGGCCGTGATCGTCACCTCGGCGGCCAACTCCGGGTTCTTGCAGATCTCCACCAGCGTGTGGTGCTTGCGCACCTCGCGATACTCCTGCATGTAGCGCCCAGCCTGGCGCAGAAACCACACCGGAGTCCGGTCGACAGGCTGGCGCAGGCACGCGCGCAGAAAGCGGTTGCCGCCGGTAACCGGCCCGGCCGTGGGAAGCGGATTGATCGAGTCCATATCCCAAACATTCTACCGGCCCAGAACCACCCCGCGCCCGGCCGGCTCCCGCCGCCTCGGCCCCGAGGCCGCCAAGCGGCCAACTGCCCACCACCCCGCGCAGCCGCCTAAATACCGTCCGACGTGGCAACCTTGCCGGAGCAATACGGTCTGGCCCAAGCTCCTGATTCTTCCCCGGTCTCAAAATCGAGGTAAACCACCATCGCGGTGCGGGAAAGTTCGCCGAAACCTGGACCATTCGCCGCAACTACTCAACAGGATATGGCCCAAGAAACCGCTCACCGTTGAAGTGGATCAGATGTGAAGGCGCATCGGCCACCCACACCTCGGTCTCCCATGCAATCTCACCAAGATAGCGGCCCATGATTGCACGGTTCGGGAACGCGGTCACATAGACAAGGCCACTCTTCGAGTCTGCAAACAACTCTGACAATTCCGCATGGCGTTTACCGTCCACCGGCCCGTGGCTGGTGACGGACTCGATGAGGAGCAACCAGTTCTTCTCGGTGAAATGCAGAACCACATCGGGCATCTTCCCGTGTGCATCGACCTCGACACCCAAACCCGTAAGCAACGCCTTGTCGAAGTATCCCCACTTCTCGCCCGTATCTCCTGCATAGACCAACACACTGCCCGGCGCGAAGCGCGGAGCGAAGTCTTCAATGATGGCGCGGATCAACTCGCTATGTTCGCCAGGACTCAGAGAAATCGTCTTGCCCGGCGCAACCACGACGGGAATCAAATTGCGCTTTCGTTCCTTCGCATACTGCGCAATCAACGTCTGGCGTTCGGTCAAGTAGGCCGCGAGTTCGCTGGTCCACTTCTTCGTTCCGAAGCAGCGAATCAAGGCGAGCGTCTCAGGTTCGATCTGATACACGGCCTTCGGACTGTTCACTGAGCGGTCAGGCTTATCGGGGTTGTAGAGCACGAGTCCAGCGGCCAGGAACTGGTGCATCGTCTGGCGGCGGAACGTCTCTCGTGTGTTCGGCGCGTATTTCTTTTCATAGTGCTCATGCGCCCAGTCCATGACAGGCGTGATGCCCACCAGTGGAGCTTCAGCCTCAGCCCAGGTCTTCTTTTGCGTCAGATTCAGCAGCGCAAGGAGACTCACCGCCGACCGCTCGTTTTGCTGTGCCCGTGACAGGCCCAGAGCCTTGATGATTGCGAGCGCTTCATCGATATGGATGTGCGTCATGCCGTCAGCGCGTCCAGCCTTTCGTCGATCATCTGTTGCGTAAGCTCCCCGCTCTTCACTGCCCACCTGCCAAGCTCGATCAATGCGGAGCGGCTCGGATACTTCATCGTCTTCAAGTCTGTAGCATTGACCTGAGTGTGACCGTTGAAGCGGCGAAACGCCTTGTCTACGACCGTCGTATTCAGGAACACCGCCAGCCCATTTGCCAACTGCTCAGATAGGCCGCGCCTGTTCTCATGGAACACATTCAGGTGATTCTCAAACCCTAGCGCCTGAGCGCCGCCGAAGACGGCTGGATCAACCGCACTAGCCATGATCCTGCGCTTTTCTTCTTTCGATGAGAACCTACGCACCACGCAATAGTGACCGTTCGGGAACAGCCACTTCTCTGTATCGTCATTCCGCTCAATCGCGTTCGGCTTCTTTGCGCCTGCAATCGGCCACTCTGTGCGACTGACGCTGAAGTGACTCGGATAGAGTAGCGGCACCGTGCCCGGCGCTGGCATGTCGCGGAGATAGCCCCTTAGTCTGAAATCGACAACGGGGCCAGTCGACACATTCACGCCAATATCGGCCAGAGAATATCGAATGGCGGACAGCGCGTCGATGGCCTCTACGCCCCCACCTGGCGACGCGGGAACGTGAATGAAACCTTCCGCATCGTCTGGGAACACAATCTGATCGAACGGGTAAACATGAGATTCAAAGTCGCTCAGGCTATCGTCCGTCGACGTGCTAATCGTGACCGGGCCCTGAGCGCCGCCGCGCTCCAAGCGAATGATGATGTTCTCTTGCAGCACGTCATCGTCCTTGAATGCCGTGGTGCGCGACTCGAATAGGTGAATGTGCCGGAGCGCCGCCCTCTGCAAGATGAACTCTCTGAACGGACGATAGTACGGCCCGTTGCAAAAGCTGCGTGGGATGATTGCCACGATCTGCCCCTCGTGCGCGGCCTGCATGACGGCGAGCGCAACGAAGGCCGAATACAGGTTCACGGTCTCTATGCCCAGAGCACGGAGCTCATGCCGATGCGCCGAGAGGCTGTTGATTTTCTTGTACGGCGGATTGAGAATCGCGTGTGTGTAATCTGTTGCCTCGTGGAAGAGCAGTTGATTCGATGAAGAGATGAAGTCCTCGCCTGAGACGTGAGCCGTCACGCCGTCATATGCTGAGAGGCGTTCGGCAAGGTAGCCCCGGAGTCTGTCGTCAATCTCGTAGGCGTATGCCTGCACGTCTTGAAACCCGAAGCCGCCGTTGATCCAGCGGTCGAGAAAGGCGCACGACAACGCGCCCACGCCTGCGCCAGCATCGAGCAGGCGGCACGTCTTCAGTGCGCTGGCCGGGAACAGCGACGCCATGAACCGGGCCGTGTTCGATGGTGTCATGAATTGGCCGAGTTCGGACTTGCGCCCCTTGGCTATCCGAGGAGCGACTTGGCGGCGAACCCTATCGGCGAATTCAAGTTGCTGAAGCATACCCGTCATTGTAGCGACTGAAAGTTGTGGACAACAGGTCAAGATTGTTGCACCCTCGGGCACGGTGCCATTTTTCTACACCGTTCCGGTATTGGTATCGCCTGCCCGTCGCCTGTGTCACTCTCTGCCGGGTACCCCATGTCTCGATTCAGAGACCTGGGAGACCTCGACTCTCAATCCGCCGCCAGCCGAAAGCCGGCGGAGCCCCAGGCCTGAGGCTCCAGACCTTGGGGCGCTCAAATTCAGCGACAGCCTGGGATGCGGCCCACCCGCCTGTCCACCGCCCGCTGTTCCCTGTTCCCTACTCCCTGCTCCCTGTTCCCTACTCCCTGCTCCCTGTCCCATCAACCTTGCAGACGATCTGCCTCTCCCGGCGCACAATGGAGGGTATGGCGCCCGCGGGAGCAGGGAGAAAGCACGGTCCATGGCAGCACCTTCCCGGCGCGGCGAGGCCGAATTGGACCCACCCCCCCAGCACAGTTCCTGTGTTTCTGTATGGTTCCTATCTCACATATCTACATCGTAATCAATAACATACGTTTTTTCTGTTATCTGATCAGTCAACAACAAAATGCCCTTTCTAAGGCGGAAAAAGGCCGTGCCGGGTGCCCCATCTCTCGATTCCGGGACTTGGGAGACCTCGACTCTCAATCCGCCACCAGCCAAAAGCCGACCGAGTCCCTGGCCTGAGACTCCAGGCCCGGCCGCCAGTTGGAGACCCGGTCTTTGCGGAGCTACGATATCCAGTTGGAACAGTCCTTCATCCGGCGCCAGCCGCTCTCCGTCTTCTCCAGAACAGCCGTGCCGCCGTTGCCGCAGAGGCCGCCGCAGACAAACCCATAGGAGACAATGGCGTGTTTGTGGCTCTTGTCGAAGCGGATCTCGCCCAGCGTCACCAGCCCGTGCGCGAAGCCATTTCGCACCGCCTCGTCCACTGATTTGCCCTTCTCCATTCCCTTCCGCGGATCGTTTTCGGCCACCTCCTTGCGCTGCTGCTCGGGGTCGACCAGCACAATGTGGCTCGAACCCAGGCTGGGCAGATCCTGCGGCCGGAAGCGGTGAAAGAGCGTGGGGGCAACGGGCTCAAGATCGAGGCCCTTGCCGCAGTCGCCGGCGCCGAATGGCCCGTCTTCGCGCCATGGTTCGGTGGTGATGGCCAGGTTCACCCCGCTGACCTCGTTTTCCATCCAGCCGTGCAGAACCACGCGGTAGACCGCCAGTTGCTCGGCCGAGAGCGGCGTTTCGCTCGGCTTGGGCGCCGCCTCGGGCTTCTGCTCCTGAGCCAGAGCAGGCAGGAATAGAACGGCCGCTGCCACCCAGGCAAGCCCAACCCGCCCTGTGAAGTGCAGGAATCGATCGTGCATAGGCACCTCCGAAGAGAGTCTCTTCCCCCTTGGACACCTCAGCGGAAAAAAACGGGCAATCTGCGCGAGGTTTTTCTTCAGCAAGCCCCGCCCCAAAAAAAAGGGCCCCCGTTTTTGGCGGGGGCCAAGTTGCCTTGGTTCTCTCGTGAACGAGAGCTTGATTGGCGGCCGTACGGCGGGGGCGCCGCCGGTGCGGAATGGGCCTCGGGGGGGAGGAACTATGCGGCTGCTTTCAGGGCCGCTCCGCTCCGTTCACGGAAGCCGCGCCATGGGGAGACGCGCCTTCCCGGGCCGCCAAACTGTTTTCCATCAACCGGATGCGCACCAGGCTCGTCTTGGCGGGCCGGGCATCGTCTGAGCCGGCGGGCTGGCTGGGCGCGTTGCCCAGAGCCACCGGGCGCAGGCGGTAGACGGGAATCTCGTGGTTCGTGACCAGATAGCGGCGAACCGCTTCGGCCAGCTTGCCGGAGTTCTCGATACCGGCGTTTCCGGCCTGGGGCGCGTGCCCCTCGATCTCCAGCAGGTATCCCTGACGGCCAGCCAGGCCGCGGGCAAGCTCATCCAACTGCTGCCGCGCCGCCGCCGAGAGCACCGGCTGGCCGCTGCGGAACTCGACCAGAATCTCGCTGGTCTGGCGGTACTGGTCGAGGCCGGCGACCGTGCCGTCCAGCGCATCGACCCGCGCCGAGGCTCCCTGCGCCGTCTCTGCCGCCTGCTTCGCCTGCGTGTTGGCCGCGCCGGCCGCCTTGCCGGCGGCGTCGGCCGTCGACTGCGCCTGGCGAATCCCGGCCTGCGCGCGTCCATCCACGTCCTGAATGTCGCGGGCATTCTGTGCGTTCACGCCGTCCAGTTCGGTGAGCCTGTCAT
>JBAVMZ010000544.1:0-5291 GCA_049690595.1 Occallatibacter sp.
ACAACGTAGTTATGACACAGAAAAGACGGCCTTTCCAGCTATTTCCTTCGATCCCGACTCACCCAAATCGACAATCGGCCTGTGAGATATGCGGGCTAGATCTGGACCTTCACCGGCCAGGACTTCCAGATGTCGGCGCAGTAGTCGCGGATGGAGCGGTCGGAGGAGAACTTGCCGATCCGCGCCACGTTGAGAATCGACATCCGCGTCCACGCCTCCTGGTCGGTGTAGGCCGCGGCCACGCGATCCTGACAGTCGATGTAGGCCTGGTAATCGGCCAGCAGCATGTACTCGTCCTGATTGAGCAGCGAGTCGACCAGCGGCCCGAAGAGCGCGCGGTCGCCGTGCGAGAACTCGCCGTTGGCCAGCGAGTTCACGACCTCGCGCAGCATCGGGTTTGCCTCGTAGAGCTGGCGGGGATGGTAGCCTTCGCGCTTGCGCTCTTCCACTTCGGGGGTGGTCAGCCCGAAGAGGAAGAAGTTCTCCTCGCCCACCTCCTCGCGAATCTCGACGTTGGCGCCATCCAGCGTGCCGATGGTCAGTGCTCCGTTCATGGCGAACTTCATGTTGCCGGTGCCCGAAGCCTCTTTGCCGGCCAGCGAGATCTGTTCGGAGAGATCGGCGGCTGGATAGACCCTGTGGCCCAGCTTGACGTTGAAGTTGGGCAGGAAGACCACCTTCAGCCGCCCACGGACGCGCGGATCGCTGTTCACCGCTTCGCCCACGGCATGGATGAGCTTGATAATGCGCTTGGCCATGTAGTAACCGGGCGCGGCCTTGCCCCCGAAAACGAAGGTGCGGGGCACGACGGTCGCCTCGGGATCCTGCTGGATGCGCTTGTAGAGCGTGAGGATGTGCAGCACCTTCAGATGCTGGCGCTTGTACTCGTGGATGCGCTTCACCAGCACATCGAAGATCGACTCGGGCTCGACCGTCAGGCCCATGCGCTCCTGAATCCATGCGGCCAGTTGCACCTTGTTCTGGTGCTTGATTTGGCGCCACTCCTGGCGGAACTCCTCGTCGTCCACCAGCGGCTCCAGCCTGCGCAGCTTGTCCAGGTCGTGAATCCAGCCTGAGCCCAGGCGGTCGGTGAGCAGCGCCGCAAGCCGCGGATTGGCCAGCACCATCCAGCGGCGCGGCGTCACCCCGTTGGTCTTGTTTGAGAACTTCTCCGGCGTGAGCGCGTAGAAGTCGCTGAGCACGTGGGTCTTCAGCAGTTCGGTGTGCAGCGCGGCCACGCCGTTGATGGCGTGCGAGCCCAGCGCCGCCAGATGCGCCATGCGCACGAACTTCTCGCCGCTTTCGTCGATCAGCGAGAGGCGGCGCGCGCGCTCCTCCTCGCCGGGGAACTTCTGGCGCACGTTCTCCAGGTGACGCCGGTTTATCTCTTCCACAATCTGCAGGTGGCGGGGCAGGAGCCGGCCGAAGAGCGGGCGCGGCCACTGCTCCAGCGCCTCGGGCAGCAGGGTGTGGTTGGTATAAGAGAGCGCGTGCTGGGTCACGTGCCAGGCCGCCGCCCACTCCATTCCGTGCTCGTCCATCAGCAGCCGCATCAGCTCGGCCACGGCGATGGCCGGATGCGTGTCGTTCAACTGGATGGCGAAGTTGCGGTGCAGCTCGGCCAGTGGCCGGTGCTGCGTGAGCTGGATGCGCACGATGTGTTGCAGGCTGCACGAGACGAAGAAGAACTGCTGCGCCAGGCGCAGTTGCTTGCCCTGGATGCCTTCGTCGTTGGGATAGAGAATCTTCGAGAGCGTCTCGCTGGCGTCCTTGCTGGCCACGGCGCCGGTGTAATCGCCCTGGTTGAAGGTGCCGAAATCGAAGCTCTCGACGGCCTGCGCCGCCCACAGACGCATGGTGTTGGCCGTGTTGGTGCGGTAGCCCAGGATCGGCGTGTCGTGGGGCACGCCGCGCACCACGTGTTCGGGAACCCACTCGACATGCAGCCGGCCCTTGCCGTCCGTGAAGCTCTCGGTGCGGCCCCCGAACTTGACTTCGACGGCGTCCTCCGGCCGCTCCAGCGCCCAGGGATTGCCCAGCCGCAGCCACTTGTCGGCCGTCTCCACCTGCCAGCCGTCGCGGATCTGCTGGTCGAAGATACCGTACTCGTAGCGGATGCCGTAGCCGATGGCGGGAATGTCGAGGGTGGCCAGCGAGTCCATGAAGCAGGAAGCCAGGCGGCCCAAACCGCCGTTGCCCAGCCCCGGCTCGGCCTCCTGCTCGATGAGCGTGTTCAGGTCGAGCCCCAACTGGCGCATGGCCTGCTCGGCCTCGTCGTAGATGCCCAGGTTGATCAGGTTGTTGGCCAGGTGCGGGCCGGTCAGGAACTCGGCCGAGAGATAGCAGACCACGCGCACATCCTGCGCCCGGTAGTTCTTCACCGTCTCGATCCAGCGCTCCACCAGCCGGTCGCGGACCGTATGCGCCAGCGCCGTGTAAAGGTCGTTCACGGTGGCGCGCTCCATCGCCCTTCCCTGGACAAAGAACAAGTTATCGAGGAAGGACTGTGCCAGGGCCTCGACGCCCGAGGCAGTGCGCAGACCCCGGCTGGAGCCGGGCTGCGCCGTAAGGTTGGTGGCTTCCGGAATCATCTCATCCTCCTGCGCGCACGGGCGCGCCTCGGCCTTGGGTTCGTGGGAATCCGTGCTTCCACGATAGACCTGTGTGTATAAAAAGACGACAAAGAAGCTGGCGCGCCCCGTGAGGAAGAGGCCAGAGACCCGTTCTGAGACGGCCGTTCCGTTTTGCACTCCAGACGGGAAGGTTCCGTCTCCTCGGCCGCCCTCCTGTAAGCTGAGGCGGGAGGCGGATGTGCGTTTACTGAGAGGGTATGCGGAGTCATTGAGGCGTCTTGCCGTCGCGGCGGGACTGGTGCTGGTATCTCTCGCTTGCGTGGCGCAGCCTCCGGCAGCCGCGCCGGTGCTGAACCCCGCGCTGCCGCTGGTATACGTCGAGCACGGGCCGAACTCCGCCTCGGCCGCGAAGGCGCACACGGTGGTGCTGGTTTCGCTGGACGGCTTCCGCTGGGATTACGCCGCCCGTGACGGCGCCAAAAACCTGCTGGCGCTGGGCAAGGCCGGCGCATGGGCTCCGGAGGGGATGCTGCCGAGCTTCCCGTCGCTGACCTTCCCCAACCACTACACGCTGGTGACGGGACTCTACCCCGGCCACCACGGGCTGGTGGCCAACAGTTTTCTTGACCCGAAGAAGCAGGCGCGCTACGCCATCGCCGACGCGACAGCCGTTGCAGACGGCTCCTGGTACGGCGGCGTGCCGCTCTGGAGCCTGGCCGAGAGCCAGGGAATGCGGACAGCCATTCTCTTCTGGCCGGGTTCGGAGGCCGAGATTGCCGGCTACCGGCCCACCTGGTACGCGCGCTTCGACGCGAAGACCGAGGCGACCGACGCGGTCCAGCAGGCGCGCATCGACGACGCCGTGGCGCTGCTGAAGCTGCCGGAGGCCGAGCGGCCCCACTTCCTCGCCATCTACTACTCCGAGCCCGATCACGAGGGCCACCAGTTCGGCCCCGACGCCCCCGAGACCCGCGCCGCCGCGCGCAAGATGGACGCGATGGTCGGCAAACTGAAGGCGGCGCTCGACGCCACAGGGGTCGCCATCGACCTGGTGGTGGTGAGCGACCACGGAATGGCGAAGATTCAGGGGCCGTGGGTGACGCTGGACCAGTTCGCCGATCTCTCCGGCTTCGAGACGCAGGGCTCGCTGCTCTACGGCAAGACCGAGGAGGACCGCGCGCGGGTCTACCAGAAGCTGAAGAGCGCCTCCTCGCAGTTCATGGTCTACCGGCGCAAGGATCTGCCGGCCAACCTGCACCTGAGCGAAAACGAGCGCGCCGGCGACCCGGTGGTGGTGGCCACGGGGCCCTACGCCATCCGCGCGCACGCGCCGCCGGAGGGCAAGCCGGATGCGCCGCCCATCCCCGGGATGCACGGCTTCGATCCGCGCCGCATGACGGAGATGAAGGCCAGTTTCTTTGCCGCCGGGCCGGATATCCGCGCCGGACGAACCGTTGCGCCCTTCGAAAACGTGAACCTCTACCCGTTTCTGGCTCATCTGCTGGGCCTTCAGCCCGCGCCGAACGACGGCAGCCTGAACGTGCTGGCCGGGATTCTGCGAGATAATGGGAGGGATACCGGGAAGTAAGGGGAAGAGAACGGATGAGCGTGGTTCTGGGGATCGATGGCGGAGGCACGCGCACGCGTGTTTCGATCGTGGACGGGGGACGGATTCTGGCGCACGCCGAGAACGGCTCCATCAAGCGCCTGCGCGTCGGCGTCGAGGCCGCGGAAGCCAACCTGCGCTCCATCCTGACGGAAGCCTTTGCCCAGGCCGGAATCTCCCCCGCCGCCGGTGCCATCGGCGCGGCCACCGTGGGCGTGGCCAGCGCCAGCCTGCCCGGCATCCACGAGTGGATCACCGCCGTCCTCCGCGACTTCAAAATCGAGCGCGCCGAGGTGGTCGGCGACGAGATTATCGCCATTGAAGCCGCCTTCCGCGGCGGGCCGGGGATCCTGCAGATCGCCGGCACCGGCTCGAACACCATCGGCCGCGCCCCGGACGGCCGCCGCGAGTGCGCCGGCGGCTACTCGTCGCGGCTGGGCGACAAAGGCTCGGGCTATTGGATCGGGCTGCACGCCGTGCGCCGCGGGCTGGACGCATTCGACCGCGAGGAGCCGTCGAGGGTGCTGGAGACCGTGGGCTCGATCTGGGGTACGAAGACGATCGAGGAACTGGTCAGCCTGGGCGACAGTTCGCCCGGCCCGGATTTCGCCGCTCTGGCCCCGGCCATCGACCGGCTGGCCGAGGAAGGCGACCCGGTGGCGCTGGGAGTAGTTCGACAGGCCGCCGCGGACCTGGTTTCCTTTGTCCTGCTGGTGCGGGGCAAGCTGATGCGCCATCACCAGCTCACCGAAGAGGTTCCGGTGGCGTGGATCGGCTCGGTGATCGGCAAATCGCGCCTGGTGCGGGAGGGCTTCTTCGCCGGTCTGCGCGCGGCCGCGCCGGAATTGCCCATCCGCGAGCACGAGGTTGCGGGCATCGAAGGCGCTATCTGGCGGGCGCAGCGGCTGGCCGCGGCAGGGAACTGAGGGCGCCCTAAGGAACCTCTGAATAAGTTCCGGGCACGAGCCTCCCATTCCCTCGAGGGCTAACCCGCATATCTCACAGGCCGATTGTCGATTTGGGTGAGTCGGGATCGAAGGAAATAGCTGGAAAGGCCGTCTTTTCTGTGTCATAACTACGTTGTCGAAGGTGGTTATGGCCGAGGAAAGGGC
>JBAVMZ010000545.1:0-4576 GCA_049690595.1 Occallatibacter sp.
GCTCAGGATTGGACGGAGCGGAGGGCTGGCGGGTGGGCCGGCTGAGCGGCGCCGGTCAGCCGCGCTCCGGTCTGGCGGTCGGAGTCGAGGTGGAACTGGCGGATCATGCCGTCGAGCTCGGCGGCGAGCGACGCCAGGTTTTTGAGTGCTTCGACCGCTTCCTCGGCGCCGTGGGCGTTCTCGTTGGCGAGCTGGGAGATCTGGCCGGCGGACTCGGAGATCTCGCCGGCGGCCGAGGTCTGCTCGGTGGCGGCGGTGGCGATGAGATTGATCTGATGCTCCACATGGCGCGAGGACTCGATGATGGCTTCGAGGCTCTGGCGCGCGTGGGCGGTCTCGCCCATGCCGGTCTCGACGGCGGTGCGGCTCTGCTGCATTACTTCGAGGGTCTCGCGGGTCTCTTCCTGGATGGAGCGGATGGTGCCGGCGATCTCCTCGGTGGCGCCCTTGGTGCGTTCGGCCAGGCGGCGGACCTCTCCGGCGACGACGGCGAAGCCGCGGCCGTGCTCGCCGGCGCGAGCAGCCTCGATGGCGGCGTTAAGGGCCAGCAGGTTGGTCTGCTCGCTGATCTCCTGGATGACGTTGACCACCTTGCCGATCTCCTCCGAGCGCTGGGCGAGCGAGTTCATCTTTTCCGAGACGCTGCTGGTGGCGGCGGCGATCTTCTCCATGGTGACGGCGGCCGACTGCATGACGGCACCGCCCTGGTTGGCGGTCTCGGCCGATTCACGGCTGGAGCCGGCGGCGCTCTCGGCGTTGTGCGAGATCTCGCCGATGGTGGCGGTCATCTCCTGCGCGGCGGCGGCGATCTGGTTGGTCTTGGAGGACTGGGTGTGGGCGTTGCCGGCGGTCTGCACGGCGCGCGAACCGATCTGGGTGGTGGCGGCCGTCAGGGTTTCCGCGCCCTGGGCGACGGCGCGCAGCACGGAGTTCATGGCGGCCACGCTGGTGTTCAGCGCCGCGGTCATGCGGCCGATTTCGTCGTGGCCGGCCTCGTCCACGCGCACGCTCAGATCCTTCTCGGCCACGCGCTCGAGGGCGGCGGTGGCGGCCATCAGCGGCGGCGCGATCAGCCGAGTCAGCAGAACGCCGGTCAGCGCACAGAGAAAGACGATGAAGAGCGTCACCCCCGAACTGATCCACGTGGCCCGGCTGCTGGACTGTGTCGCGGCGTCCGATTCGTCCGAGCCGGTCTTCGCGTTGAGTTGAAGGTCTTCGTTCGCCCACTTCATTGCTTCGTCGGCCATTGCGATCGTGGCATCCGACATCAGAAGGTCAAGCGCATCGCCGGTCTTGCCGGCGGCGATCAACGCGGCGCCATGCTCGCTGGTCGCTTTGTATTGTGCGAAGGAGGCGGTGATCTTCTGATAGATCTCGCGCTCGCCCGGAGACGAAATCAGGGGCTCGTAAGCTCTGGCGGCTTCGTCGTATTCCGCGAGGCCCTTCTGGCGCTTTGCGCTGTAGCCAGCCGTGCAGGAGGGCGTGGAGCACAGCAGCATTCCCAGGTCCGCGCGCCGCAGCGTGTTGACCCCGGCGCGAATATCCGCGAGACGAAGCACCGCGGGGAAGGCTGTCGCACTTACCGCCTGGTTCTTCGCCGCGATACCGCGGAACGTGGTGTACGTATAGAAACCCAGCACGATGCAGAGACAGCAGACGATGCCAAAGGCGCAGGTGAACTTGCGGGAGATGGGAAGATCGCGGAGCCAAGACATGCGGTAAGCCCTTTCTCAGGTGTTTCGCTCCTTTCATCGGCGCTGCCCCGCCGGACTTGAGTACCTTGGTTTGCCTGGGGCCGGAGCGCCCGCAGGCTCCGCCCGAAGCGGTTCCGGAGTGGCGTGGCCTTTCCCGGATGTGCCAGGCGGCTCCTCCTTGAGGGAGAAAACCTTGTGAGTGCGCCTTCGGGATAATGCAACGCCGGAACTGCTGTTGCGGCGGCTGGTTGCATACGCGGACCGGTCCTGGCTTGCCCAACTCACGGCAAGTCGATATGCTTTTGGCCGTTCCCGCTCGCCGCCCGCGTCCGGGCTGAAATGAGGTTATCCATGCACCGTTGCGCGAGGTTCACCTTGGGCGCTCTTCTGCTGCTGGCGCCGGTCCTCTTCCTTGCCTTGGCTTTTCGCGTGGAGGCGCAGGCTCCGGCCGCGCCCGCTCCGGCCGCAAAGCCCGCTCCGCCGCCGCCGCGCTTTCAGCCCACGCCGGAGATGCTGGCCATCCAGGCCGCCAGCGAAAAGGAGCGCCAGCGGGAGATGGATCTGCTGGGCATCAAGGAGCTGCGTCGCGGCGTGGATAGCGACCCGAAGTCGCCCTACGCCGTGAACTACGACGAGCGCAAGGCGAACGTATATCCCACGCTGCCCGACCCGCTGAAGCTGAACGACGGCGCGCCGGTGACGACGGCCGCGGAGTGGTGGCGGAAGCGGCGGCCGGAGATCGTCGAGCTCTTCGACCGGGAGATCGTGGGCCGTGCGCCGGCCGCGACGCCGCGAGTGACCTGGGAGGTGGTCAAGGTCACGCATGAGTGGAACAACCACATTCCGGTGGTGACCAAACAACTGCTGGGGCACGTGGACAACTCGGCCGACCCGGCGATCAAGGTCGACATCGACCTGACGCTGACCACGCCGGCCAACGCGCGCGGGCCGGTGCCGGTGGTGGTGGAGTTCGGCTTCAGCCGGGAGTTTCTGGCCATGCTGATGCGGATGGCGCCGCAGTTTGCCCAGATGATGGGTTCGGGGCCGAGCTGGCAGCAGCAGGTGCTGGCCCGGGGCTGGGGCTACGCCGAACTGGTGCCGACCAGCTACCAGGAGGACAACGCCGCCGGGCTGACTCGGGGGATCGTCGGCCTGGCGAACCACGGCCAGCCGCGCAAGCTGGACGATTGGGGCGCGCTGCGGGCCTGGGCCTGGGGCATGAGCCGGGCGATCGATTACTTCGAGACCGACAAGGACGTGGACGCTAAACAGATTGCGCTCGAAGGCCACTCGCGCTACGGCAAGGCGACCCTGGTGACGATGGCCTACGAGCCGCGGCTGGCGGCGGCGTTTGTCAGCTCCTCGGGCGAGGGCGGGGCCAAGCTTTACCGGCACATCTACGGCGAGACGGTGCCGAACGTGGCCGCGGTGAACGAGTTCCACTGGATGGCGGGGAACTTCCTGAAGTACGCCGGGCCGCTGACGACCGGCGACCTGCCGGTGGACAACCACGAGCTGATTGCGCTCTGCGCGCCGCGGCCGGTCTTCATCTCCGGCGGGGCGCAGGACGGCGACGGCTGGGTGGACGCGAAGGGGATGTTCCTGGCGGCCGCGGCGGCGGGGCCGGTTTACCGGCTGCTGGGCAAGCGGGATCTGGGGACGACCGAGTTTCCGCCGATCGAGACACCGCTCACCCAGGGCGAGCTGGCCTTCCGGCAGCACTCGGGCGGGCACACGCCGGGGCCGAACTGGCCCACGTTTCTCGATTTTGCCGGCCGCTACCTGCATGGGCCGGGCGTTGACGAGCCGGCGCCGGTGAAGATGACCGCGGCCGAGGACCACGCGCGGGTGATGGAGGCGCTGGGCTTGAAAGAGAGCGACATGCGGCCGCGCAAGGCGCCCGACGCCAGGGCCGCCAACGCGACCAACTACGACGAGGCGAAGGCCAACGTCTACCCAGGGCTGCCCGATGCGCTGAAGCTCCGGAACGGCCAGCCCGTGGCGACGGCGGCGGATTGGTGGCAGAAGCGGCGGCCGGAGATTGTGGACGACTTCGAGCGGGAGATTCTGGGCCGGGCGCCGGCCAGCCTGCCCAAGGTGACGTGGGAGGTGGTGAACGCTGCACCGGCGACGGAGGGCGGCATTCCGGTCGTCACCAAGCGGCTGCGCGGGCGGGTGGATAACTCCGTCTGTCCGCGGATTGCGGTGAACATCGACATGGTGCTGACGGTGCCGGCCAAAGCGGCCGGGCCTGTGCCGGTGATGCTGCAACTGGCCTTTCAGCCGGAGTTTGCCACGGCGGTGGCGGGCACGGAGGCGGCCGGCGGCGAGCCAAGCTGGCGGCTTCAGGTGCTCCGGCGGGGCTGGGGATATGCGGCGCTCGATCCGACGAGCGTTCAGGCGGATACGGGCGACGGGCTGACGGAGGGCATCGTCGGACTGGTGAACCACGGCCAGCCGCGGACGCTCGAAGATTGGGGCGCGCTTCGGGCCTGGGCGTGGGGCGCGAGCCGGGCGCTCGATTACCTCGAAACCGACAAGGCGGTGGATGCGAAACAGGTGGGTATCGAGGGGCACTCGCGCTTCGGCAAGACGGCGCTGGTGGCCATGGCCTACGACCCGCGCTTCGCGATCGCTTATTCGAGCTCGTCGGGCGAGGGCGGGGCCAAGCTCTACCGGCATATCTTCGGCGAGCAGATGGACAGCCTGGCCTCTGCGGACCTCTACCACTGGTTTGCGGGGAACTTTGTGCGCTACGGCGGCCCGAAGACGCCGGCCGACTTGCCCGTGGATAACCACGAGCTGATCGCGCTCTCGGCGCCGCGGCCGGTCTTCGTCGGCGCGGGGGCGAGCACGGGCGACGGCTACGCGGCGCCGGCCGG
>JBAVMZ010000546.1:0-2152 GCA_049690595.1 Occallatibacter sp.
ACACGGCCCAGAGCCAGGCGCCCGGCCGCCCCGCCTTCCTTGCCCTGCACCTCACCAACACGCTGCTGCTGCTGGCCGCGCTCACCCTGACGGCGCATCTGCTGAGCCGGCGCACGGGCTATCTGCGCGGCAGCGTGCGTCTGGTGGCGCCCTTCGGCGCAATTGTCGGGGTGCTGGTCGTCATGACGGTCGGTGTCACCGGCTCGCTGGCCGCGCTCGGCGACACGCTCTTCCCCGCCTCGTCGCTGGGCTCGGCGCTGGCACAGGACTTCGCCGCCGGCAGCGGCTGGCTGGTCCGCTGGCGTTGGACGCACCCCACCATCGCCTTCCTGGCCAGCATCTTTCTCATCTGGCTGATGGTGCGCGCAGCCCGCCGCGACACGCACTGGGACAATCGCGTGCTCTCGGCCACCGTGCTGCTGCTGCTGGCGTGCGTCTACACGCTTGGCGTCGCCGATGTGGCGCTGCTCGCGCCGGTCTGGGTGCAGGTGGCACACCTGCTGGCTGCGGACTCGCTCTGGGTTGCGCTGGTGGTGCTGACGGCGCGGCTGACGCTCCAGCCGAAGGAGTAGCGGAGCAGCAAATCGGCAAATCAGCGGAAAGGCCCCTCGCGGGGCCTTTTCTGTTCCCTATTCCCTACTCCCTACTCCCTGCCTTACTTCACCAGCACGCCGGCCGCCGGATAGACTGTTCCGTTCACCGTGGCCTCGATCACCGGCAGCTCCGGTGTAGCGGTCAGCCACTCCACCTTGCCGCCCGAGATGAGCACCGTGTCCTCGGCCTTGCCGCCGCGGATCGAGGGATTCCAGGCAAAGGCCTGATTGTCGACCACCGTCTCCGTGCCCGCGGGCGTCGCCACCCACTCGCGTTCGCCGTAGCCAGTGGGACCGCCCTGGTGATGAAAGCGCTCCTCGCCCGGGTAGCCCTCGGCCACGTACGCGTCCTGCGCCACCTTGAAGAGTTCGGCCGAGGTCGCGCCCACGCGCGTCGCGTCGAGCAGCGCGGCGTTGACCTTGGCCGCGGAGACAAAGCGCGCGCCCAGCTCCTCCGGCAACGCGCCGAAGTGCAGGAAGCGCGTGATCGAGATCGCCAGCCCCCACTTGCGCGAGCAGAGGTTGAGCATCGCGTAGTTCTTCACGCGCGCGCCGCGCGGCACCGCGTGCTTGTACTTCAGGATGCGCTCGTCGGCCGCATACAGCGCCACCGAAGGCAGAATCCCGCGCCGCAGCAACCCGCCAGCGGTGATGGCCTCCAGGTCGTACTCGCTCAGACCGGGCTCGACCTGGTTGAGAGCCTCAACCGTGGCAGCCGTGGTCTCCGCGCCCAGCCAGCGGTAGCGCGCAATCTCGCTCTCGCTCAGCGAGGCGCGCAGCGGAAACAGGTTCACCGGCGCCGCGCCGGTGTCCGAGGCAACATGCCCGCCGGAAAGCCCGGCCGCGCTTGCCACCGTGTCGTCGGCGTACCAGGGAAAAATCACCGGCTCGAAGTCGAGCGCGCCGAATTCCTCGTCGTGCAGCCGAGGCGCCTCGTTCTCCGTGGTCATGTAGTAGCGCTTGCCCTCGGAGGTCACCAGGATGGAGGCCACGCCGGTTTCGCAGGGCGTGCACACCCGCAGTTCGACCGCGCCGCCTGTCACCCAGGCCACGTTCTCGTTGCGCCGCAGCAGAACGCCGGCCAGCTTCCGCGCATGGAGCCACTCCACCAGCTTCTCGTGCTTTGCTTCCAGTTCCGCATTCCATGCGGCTTCGGCGACCAGGGTCTCGCCGTTCACGATCAGGCTCTTGCCGATTCTTTTGCTCATGATTGCATTTCCTCTGCTTCCTACCTCGATTGCGTTCGCGCCTTACTGGTGTTGATCCTCGATGCGTGCTTCCCATTCCCTCGGGGGCTGAAGCCCGTCGTTTCTTAGCAGGCATCTGCGGAACGACTGAAGAGCCTGCGGAAAAACTCGTTTCAAGGGCACATTGTGTCAGGGCACGACTTCAGTCGTGCCGATAAAGCCAATAAAATCAACTGGGCTTTAGCCCGCGGGATGGTTTCCAGGAACTTCCGCCATCCCTTCGGCGTTTTTTCGCAGCCTCTGAAGTCGTGCCCCTCCAAAGCCGCGGCCCATTGGCGATATTGAGCCGCGCAAGCGGCTCGGGCGTTGACC
>JBAVMZ010000547.1:0-9310 GCA_049690595.1 Occallatibacter sp.
CGTCGACCTCGCCCAGGCGCGCGCCCAGTTCGAGCACGCCATCGGCGCCCTCGCCGGCGTCGAGCCCTCCGGCTTCAGCCTGCCGCCGTCGCCTCTCGAAGGACCCCTGCCCAAACTCCCCGTCGGCGTCCCCTCGCAATTGCTCCAGCGCCGCCCCGACATCGCCGCCGCCGAGCGCCGCGCCGCCCAGGCCAACGCCCAGATCGGCATCGCCCAGAGCGCCTTCTATCCCAACATCACCCTCGGCGGCTCGGGCGGCTTCGAAAGCCTCCACCCCGGCACCTGGATTCAGGGCCCCAGCTCCCTCTGGAGCCTCGGCGCCCAGGCCGCGGAGCTGATCTTCGACGCCGGCCGCCGCCACGCCCTCACCGACGCCTCCCGCCACCAGTACGAGGCCCAGTCCGCCGCCTACCGCGCCTCCGTCCTCGAAGCCTTCCGCGAGGTCGAGGACTCCCTCGCTTCCCTGCGCGTCCTCGAGCAGGAGTCCGCCGTCCAGGCCCGCGCCGTTTCGAGCGCCCAGCACTCCTTCGACCTCGCCAGCCAGCGTTACAAGGGCGGCGTCACCGGCTACCTCGAAGTCCTCACCGCCGAGCAGGCCCTCATCCAGAACCAGCGCACCGCCCTCGACCTCACCACCCGCCAGTTCGCCGCCAGCGTCGCCCTCATCCGCGCCCTCGGCGGCGGCTGGGATGCCTCGCAGTTGCCGAAATAGGAGCCCGAAGGGAAAGGGAAGAGAGATCGGTTATTCTTCTATGCGATCAGGTGCCAGATGGAGCGCATGAACAATAAAGAGATTCTCCGCTTCGTCACGCGTGTGGTGGCTTGCCTGCA
This sequence comes from Occallatibacter sp., assembly GCA_049690595.1. Classification (GTDB taxonomy): domain Bacteria; phylum Acidobacteriota; class Terriglobia; order Terriglobales; family Acidobacteriaceae; genus Telmatobacter. The sequence goes on from JBAVMZ010000547.1 coordinate 832, forward strand.
ATTGATCACCGTTCTGGACGAGTTCACTTACCTTCCGGACCGGTTCTCGTCCTTGTTCCATCGTTTGCAACAGGTCAGCGTTCTGGGCGGGACAACTCCGGCCAACAGTTACTGGATCGGCTACTACCGCCAGGAGTTGGGCTTCCTCATCTTGCGTATCCTGCTTTTCCTCGCAATGGCGATGATTTTCTGGACCTGTCCCGGTTGGCTTGAGCGGTTGCTGCTCCCTTCGCCGGTTACACCGGACCAGCCGGACATGGGCCCCGTCCTCCACCCGCAGCAGCCAGGCGAAGATCAGAGGGACAGAGCATAGCCAGGCCGGGTTGCGCCAGGTCTCGATCCCGAGACCTGGGAAAGCACGAACCTCAACCTGTCCTGTTCGTCGGGAGCGGACCCTGAGCGTAGCCGAAGGGGGAGTCGAAGGACCTGCGGTTGCTTTTCGGTCGCTGCGATTGTGGCTCTCGGGTCTCGTTAGGGCGCGACCTTGGTCGTACCGCAAGGCGTTGAAAAAACAGAGCCTGGCTTTTGCCCCTGCCAATCTACGCTGCTCGAGTCGTCGATTGCGAGGCCTCTTTCCGCAGCCTGTCCAATCGCGCCATAGGTGCCGTCCGATCAACCCTTGCCGTTAATTCGACCGCCTCGCCGCACAATGAGACCATGCCCCCCAACCGGAGCGCCTTCCCGGCTCAAAATGTCAGGGATGTGATCGGTCCGTACCCCAGCTTTTTACCCCCCCCCCCGGTTCGTACAGAAACTGTGTTTAGTCAAGCGTGCTTGTCACTTCCGTCTGGCGCACGGACACCGTTCGTACTGCCTATATCTCGCACCGAATCAATCATTTCCAAGCGTCTCGCCGCCTCCGCTCAGCTCCCAACCCCCATTCCAGGCAGTTGCCCAATTGGGTTCACGGTCTTCCTGCGATTGCCCCGCGATACAGCAACTCCGGAACCGCCCGAGCGCGGAGTGCGTGTAGAATTGCCCTTCAACAACTCACCAGCTCAGAGGCACACGATGTCGCACGTGACCCTCAGGAACGGCTACCAGAAGCTGTCGGACCGTCTCAACCGATTTCCCCAGGGCGCGCCGCCCTCGGAACTTCTCTTTCAAATTCTGGCGGTGCTCTTTACGCGCGAGGAAGCCGAGCTGGTGGCGCTGCTGCCCATCCGGCCGTTTAACGTGGCCGCCGCGGCCAAGATATGGAAGAAGCCCGCCGCCGAGGCGCGGAAGGTCCTGGAAACGCTCGCCTCGCGGGGGATGCTGCTGGACATGGAGAAGGAGGGCGAGCAGATCTTTGTGCTGCCGCCGCCCATGGCCGGCTTCTTCGAGTTCTCCATGATGCGGCTGGGCAACAGCTACGACCAGAAGCTGCTGGCCGAACTCTTCTACCAATACCTGAATGTGGAAGAGGACTTTGTACGCAACCTCTTCGCCGGCGGCGAGACGCAACTGGGCCGCGTGTTTGTGAACGAGAGGTCGCTGGCCGGCGACAGCACGCTGCACGTGATGGATTACGAGCGGGCCAGCGAGGTGATCCGCACGGCCGAACACATGGGCATCGGCGCCTGCTACTGCCGCCACAAGATGCGGCACATGGGCAAAGCATGCGGCGCGCCGATGGATATCTGCATGACCTTCGCCGGCGCGGCCCAGTCGCTGATCAAGCACGGCATCGCGCGCCGCGTGGACGCGAAAGAAGGCATGGAGCTGCTGGAGAAGGCCATCGAGAACAACCTGGTCCAGTTCGGCGAGAACGTGCAGGACCAGGTGGCTTTTATCTGCAACTGCTGCGGCTGCTGCTGCGAGGCGATGCTGGCGGCCAAGCACTTCGCCGTTCTCAATCCGATTGCCACCACCAACTTCCTGCCGGAGCTGAGCGCCGACAACTGCAACGGCTGCGGCAAGTGCGCGGAGGTCTGTCCGGTGGAGGCGATGGCGCTGGTCTCGGCCGGCGACCCGCACAAGCAGAAACGCAAGAAGGCGCGGCTCGACGAGGAGCTTTGCCTGGGCTGCGGCGTCTGCGTGCGCGCCTGCCCGCAGGGCGGACTCAAGCTCAAGGCCCGCGGGCGGCGGGTGCTGACGCCGGTGACGACTGCTCACCGCGCGGTGGTGATGGCCATCGAGCGGGGCAAGCTGCAGCACCTGATCTTCGACAACCAGGCGCACTGGAATCATCGCGCCATGGCCGCAATTCTAGGCGTGATACTCAAGCTCCCGCCGGTCAAGCAGATCATGGCCAGCCAGCAGATGAAGTCGCGGTACCTGGAGCATCTGATGCGGCCGAGAGACTTCACGCACATCGAGCACTGAAATCCGCGCCCCGGGACCGCGTTCTCAGCCAGCAGCGCGGCCTTCGAAGTGGGCCTCGATCTCTTCGAGCGTCTTGCCCTTGGTCTCCGGCAACAGGAAGGCGGCGACGAGGAAGTAGACAACGGTGAAGCCGGCGAAGAGGAAGAAGATACGCGAGTAACCGTAGCTGCTGACAAAGGGCAGAAAGATGGCGGCCAGCGTGGTGGAGACCAACTGGTTAAGCACCAGCGCAATGCTCATGCCGTTGGAGCGGATGCGCGTGGGCATCAGCTCAGAGAGCGCCAGCCAGACGCAGACGCCGGGGCCGACAGCGTAAAAGGCCATGAAGAGATAGAGGCCGAGCGCGACGATCCATCCGTGCGCGGTGGGCGGGACCTGGCCGACGACCGCCTTCTGGATGCGCAGCGGCGCCGATTGCGCGGCGGCCAGATCGGCAAAGGGATTCTTGAAGAGCGCCTGAATACGGGTGGGCGGCACGCAGCCGGCGCGCGTCATCTCGAGCGGCGCGGCGGCCGGATCGTCGGAGCGCACAGAGGCCGTGGCGGCGGTGAAGTCGCCGTAGGAGTAAATGATCGAGAGCGTGGTGCGCTGGCCTGCGTGCGCGGCGGTGCCTTGCGCGGCCAAGAGGCGATCGGCCATCGCCTGGTCGAAGCGCAGCGTTAGCTCCTGTCCCGGACCGACCATGGCCTGCACCGCGGCGCGCGCATCCACGCTGCGATTCTCGGTTTTGAGGAAGAGCAGACCCACGGAGGCAAGCGAGACGATGATGCCCGAGGTGCCCAGGATGAGCAGAAAGCGGCGGCCTTTGCGGTCGACCAGCATGGCGCCGACCATGGTCATCGAGAAGTTGACCGCGGTGAAGATCACGTAGCCCCAGTGCGCGGCCAGGTCGGAGAGCCCGCTCTGCAGCAGGATGCCGGTGTTGAAGCCGATGATGGAGTTGACGCCGGTGGCTGTGTTGAAGGCCAGGATGAGGCAGGCGATGACGAAGGGGATGACGTACTTGCGGCGCAGCAGCGAGTCGCGGAACTTTGCCCCGGCGCCCGCGGCTGCCTTCGTCCTGGCGGTCTCTTCCATCTCCTTCAACTCGAGTTCGGCCTGCGCTGGCTCGCGCGAGCGCAGCAGGGCCGCCAGCGCGCGATGTTGCTGGCCGCGGCGGAAGAGCCAGCGCGGCGACTCGGAGACCAGCAGACTGCCGAGTACGAAGAGCACGCCCGGCGGCAGCGAGACCCAGAAGATGCTGCGCCAGACCTGGTCCTTGTAGTGGAAGAGCGCGTCGGCATTGCCCAGCGCCGCCACCGCCTGCACCCGGTAGCTGAAGAACATGCCCACGCAGGCCGCGGCCACAATGCCCAGCGTCAACATCCACTGGAAGATCCCGGTGCCCTTGCCGCGGCTGGAGGCGGCCAGGCACTCGGCCAGGTAGAGCGGCACCACCACGCCAATCAGCCCGGCGCTGACGCCCTGCAGCAAGCGCCCGTAAAAGAGAGGCCAGTACCCGTGCGAGAGCGCGATGATGGGAATGCTGGCCACAAAGGCCGCGCCGGAGAAGACCATCAGCAACCGGCGGCCCATCCAGTCGGCCAGGATGCCGGCAAAGAGCGTGGAGATGACACTGCCGAGGAGAACCGCAGCCACAATCGACGAGAGCTCGGCGGCGTTCAGGTGCGAGGTGGCTTCCAGGTAGGGGTACGCCCCGCCGATGATGCCCACATCGATGCCGTAGAGCAGGCCCCCCAGGCCGGCCACCAGCAGCAGGAAGAGGTTGTATCCGCGCTTGGCGGCGGGGTTGGCGGCAGGCTGGGCGAGGGCCCCGGGGTACGTGGTCACTGGATTCGTCCTCCAACGCAGTGTATGCTTCGGCCCCTGCGCGCGGTAAGGCGGCGGTTTTAGCACGCCGGCAGGAAAAAAGGCCCAATCCGGCGAGGAAGCAAAACGCAAGATCAGTCTACAATGAGCGAGTCAATATGAAACGCTCATTTTGGTGATTCAGAGAGCGGACAAACGCTGCTCTTCCCGGCTCCGCTCATTGCAGGGCGCCTGGCGGCGCTGAGAATCCGGGTGCCAGCCGTCACTGCATTTCCTCGTGCGGCGGCTTATCACGATGTGGACGGGTGACTCCGGCTTGCCAGGGAAGGGTGTGCACCGGAGGCCGCAAGTGAACGGGCCGAGGGGCCAGCGGGCGGTTCCCCACCACAAACGCCCGGCAGGACGACCCTGGGTACCCGAGGGGGGCAAGCGCATGAAGCGAGCGCACAATGCCGGCCGCCGCGACTTTCTGACGCGGTCGCTCCCTGCCGCCGCGCTGCTCTGCTCCTGCCGTGGCTCGGGTTCGCTTCCATTGCAGTCGCCTGCCGCGCCAGCCTCCCGGTCCAAGGTCGTTGTAGCCCGCGATCCCGAGCTTCGCGGCCGGCAGTCGACGCCCAACACCAACCGCCTGCAGGCTCTGCTCGACCGCGCCATCGCCGCGCTCGCCGGCGTCGGCGAGCCCGTCGAGGCGTGGAAGAGGATCGTCCGCCCCAGCGAGCAGGTCACGCTCAAGGTCAACACGCTAGGCGGCCGCGGCATCGCCACCAGCCCGCTGCTCGTCGAGGCGCTTTGCGAGCGGCTGCAGCAGGCAGGCGTTCGCGCCGGCGACATCGTGGTCTGGGATCGCGACACGGCCGAGATGGAGCGCGCCGGCTTCCGCATCGTCACCGGCGGCTCGGGCGTGCAGTGCTACGGCACCGATCGGGTTGGCTATGAAGAGGAGCTCTCCGCGTGGGGCGCCGTGGGCAGCCTGCTCTCAAAGATCCTCACCCGCCGCACCAGCCTGCTGATCAACCTGCCCGTCCTCAAGGATCACGACGGCGCCGGCGTGACGCTGGCGCTCAAGAATATGTACGGCGCGATCCACAACCCCAACAAGTACCACCCCAACGGCTGCGATCCGTACGTCGCCGACCTGAATATGCTGCCCGAGATCCGCTCACGGATGCGGCTCGTGGTCTGCGATGCCACCACCGCGATGTACGACGGCGGGCCGGCCTTCAAACCGGAGCGAAGCTGGCAGGCCAACGCGCTGCTGGTCTCGCAGGACCCGGTTGCGCTCGACACGACCGGCTGGCGGACGATCGAGCGCAAGCGCGCGGAGAAGGGGTTGAAGACGCTCGAAGCCGAGCAGCGGCCGCCGCGCTACATTGCCACCGCCGCCGACAGCGAGCATCGGTTGGGCAACAACGACCCGGCGCGCATCGACGTTGTCGAAGTCTAGCCGTACGCTCGAGGAGGTTCATCATGAACGGCACGCTGAACAGTTCCAGAGGCGAAGCGCTCGATCTGCGCGGCAATCCTGGCGCAATGGGGCGGCGGGGTTTTCTGAAGTGCGCGCTGGCCTCGGGAGCGGCACTGGGCATGAGCGCCGCCGCGGAGCCCGCCGCAGCGGCGGACAAGCAGGAGGATGAGCAGTTCACGATCGAGGCGCGCTTCTACAAAAAGCTCGACAACCGCAAGGTGAAGTGCCACCTCTGCCCGCGCGAGTGCCAAGTGGGCGACAAGGAGCGCGGCTACTGCGGCGTGCGCGAGAACCGCGGCGGCACATATTACTCGGTGGTCTACGGACGCATGTGCGCGGCGCACATCGACCCGGTGGAGAAGAAGCCGCTCTTTCATTACCTGCCCGGCTCGACAGCCTTCTCGATGGCCACCGCGGGCTGCAATGTGAACTGCAAGTTCTGCCAGAACTGGGATATCTCGCAGTCGCGGCCCGAGCAGGTGCCGGCGCAGTACACGCCGCCCGCGCGCGTGGCGCAACTGGCAAAGCAGTACAACTGCCCCACGATTGCTTACACGTACTCCGAGCCGGTGATCTTCATCGAGTACCTGATGGACACGGCCGACGCCGCGCACCATGAGGGCGTGCGCTCGATCGTGGTCTCGAACGGCTACATCCAGGACGAAGCGTTGCGCGCGGGCTACGGCAAGATGGATGCGGTCAAGATCGATCTGAAGTCGTTCTCCGACGCCTACTATCGCAAGATCGTCACCGGCGAGCTGAAGCCCGTGCTCGACACGCTGGTCGCGCTGCGCTCGATGGGCAAGTGGACCGAGATTGTTTTCCTAGTGCTGCCCACGCTCAACGACAGCGACGAGGAGTTCCGCGGCCTGGCCAGGTGGATCAAGGGCAACCTCGGCGTGGATGTGCCGCTCCACTTCACGCAGTTTCATCCCCAGTACCTGATGAAGAACCTGCCGGTGACGCCGGTGGAGACGCTGGAGCGCGCCAAGGCCATTGCGGACGCCGAGGGCCTGCACTTCGTCTACATCGGCAACGTTCCCGGCCATCCCGCGCAGAACACGTATTGCCCGAAGTGCAAGCGGCTGCTGGTGGAGCGCGTGGGCTTTACCGCCAGCCAGATGCTGATCCGCAAGAACAGTTGCCCCTACTGCCAGCAGCCGATACCGGGCATCTGGCACGCGTGAGAGCGCAAAGGAGGGTTTCCAAATGAATCTCGCACTTCCATCGAACGCCGTCTGGATTGCCGCGCCGCTGCTCGCCTTCATGGTCTTTGCGCCGATTCGCCATGTGCGCGCCTCAGGCGAAACGAAGGTGCGGCAGGCAGCGGTCGCCGGCGCCTTTTACCCGGCCGATCCCGCCGCGCTCTCGGCCATGATCGACGACCTGCTGGCACACGTCACCGCGCCGCCGGTGACGGAGCCGATTCTCTCCGTAGTGGCGCCGCACGCGGGCTACCAGTACTCCGGGCCGGTGGCGGCCTACACCTATGCCGCGCTCAAAAGCCGCAAGTTCGCGCGCGTGGTGGTGATCGCGCCCTCGCACTACGAGGCCTTCGACTACACCAGCGTCTACGACGGCGACGCCTATGCGACCCCGCTTGGCCAGGTTCCCATCGACAAGGCCTTTGCCGCCGAGCTGACGAAGATGAACTCCTCCATCCGGCTCTCCACGCACGGCCACGATCCCACAGCGCAGGGCGGCGAGCACGCCGTGGAGGTGCAGTTGCCGTGGTTGCAGAAGGTGCTGGGCAACTTCACGCTGGTGCCGATCGTGATGGGCGACCAGAGCTACGAGTCGAGCCGCGCCCTCGGCGTCGCGCTCGAAAAGCTGATCAAGAAGGATGGCAAGCCGGAGGAGACGCTGGTCCTGGCCAGTTCCGACCTCTCGCACTACCACACCTACGAAGAGGCGGAACGGATCGACCATAAGACGCTCGGCGCGCTCGAGTCGTGGGATTACTTCTCCATGTCGCGCAACTTCCAGTCGCGCATCTGGGAGGCCTGCGGCGGTGCGCCCATCGTGGCGGCGATGATCTACGCGGAGCGCATGGGCGCGAACCAGGCGCGCGTGCTGCGCTACGCCAACTCGGGCGATGTGACCGGCGACAAGTCGCGCGTGGTGGGCTACAGCGCGGACATCTTCGTGAAGGCGAAGGCGAAGGATGCCAAGGCCGCGGAGAAGCCCTTTGCGCTGACCGACGCCGAGAAGAGCGAGCTGCTGGCCCTGGCGCGCAAGTCGGTGGAGCATGCGGTCGAGCATCGCGAGGCCTACGATGCGCCGGCCAGCCTGAGCGAGACGCTGAACCAGGAGCGCGGCGCATTTGTGACGCTGACCGAGGGCGGCAACCTGCGCGGCTGCATCGGTTACACCGCGCCCATCAAGCCGCTTTACATCACGGTGCGAGACACGGCGACGTACGCGGCGTTGCGCGACCCGCGCTTCCAGCCGGTGAGTTCCTCCGAGTTGCCGCGGCTCGAGTACGAGATCAGCGTGCTCTCGCCCCTGCGCCGCGTGACGGATGTGGAGCAGATCAAGGTGGGCGAGCACGGCCTTCTGATGAAGAACGGCGACAGCGAGGGTCTGCTGCTGCCTCAGGTGCCCGTGGAGCAGCACTGGGACCGGCACACCTTTCTTGACGAGACCTGCCGCAAGGCCGGGCTGCCGCGCAACTGCTGGAAGGATGAGGAGACGGACATCTTCAGCTTTACGGCGGTGGTGTTCCACGAGCACAACCGGAACTGATCAGGACAGACGCAGAGCCGCCGCTGCGGGTCCGGCGGCGAGCAATGCGCAGAGCCACGCAGCCGGCCAGAAGCCGAAGACGGGGATCAGGTAGAGGCTGACGAGAAGCGCGGCGACGCAGCCGCCGGCCAAGTCGACGGCGTAGAGAAGGCC
>JBAVMZ010000548.1:0-10286 GCA_049690595.1 Occallatibacter sp.
GGGTGGTGTGGGCCACGCACGCGGCGCCTACCGTTTCCGGCTCGAAAACCACGGATGGCAGCGGCACCGGAGCCTTCACCAGTTCGCTTACCGGGCTCGTGCGCGCCACCACCTATCATCTGCGCGCCTATGCCACCAGTTCGGCCGGCACGGCCTACAGCGCGGAGACCACCTTCACCACCAAACCGCTGGCGCCGATGGTGCTGACCGCGCCCGTAACCGCGATCGCCAGCACCACGGCTGTCTCCGGCGGACAGGTGACCAGCGACGGCGGCAGCACGATCCTGGCGCGGGGCGTGGTCTGGAGCGCCCACATCAACCCCACCACCGCCGACTCGAAAACCACGAACAGCCTCTCCGGCGCCACCTACTCGAGCACGCTCACCAATCTCACCTCTGGCGGCGAGTATCACGTGCGCGCCTACGCCACCAATGCCATCGGCACCAGTTACGGCGCCGATCTGCAATTCACCACCCTGTCGCCGGCCGGCGTGCCAGCTGTGACCACCGCAACGGCCAAGCTGGCCAGCGCCAGTACGGCCACGGCAGGCGGAAACGTCATCGGCGCCAACGGCAAGGCGATCACCGAACGCGGCATCGTCTGGGCCGCCGACAAGCTGCCCACCATCAACGACAGCCGCCTGAAGGCCACCGGCACCACCGGCGCCTTCACCGTGACGCTCACCGGGCTGAAGGCCAAGACCGCCTACTACATCCGCGCCTACGCCACCAATGCCGCCGGCACCGGCTATGGAAGCGCGGTGATGGTAGCCACGCTGAACGGCTACGGTCTGCCCGCCGCCGTCTCTCCGCTGATTTCCAGTCGCTGGCTTGACTACACCTCGCCCTACAACGCCTACTATCCCAAGCTGAACGGCCAGCAGGCGCAGGCTAGTTGCGTTCCGACGGCGCTGGCTAAGATGCTGGGCTACTGGAAAGAGCCCAACGGGCAAGGCACGCTGGCCGGCACTGACGGCGCCGGCTACCACTGGAGCGTCAACCTGGCGAAGATGAATATCGACTTCTCCAAGGTCTACGACGAGTTGAGCCCCAACGCCACTCAGGCCCAGTACGATCAAACAGCCGATGTCTTCCTGGCGGCCGGCGCCATGGCCGCGCTGCACGACGTCGGCGGCGCGAATATATCCACCGACCTTTACGACGAACTCGGCTACTGGGCCAAACTCACGCCCGCCGTGCATGTCGTGCACGACTGGGAGTACACGGCCGACGACTGGCAGCACCTTGTGGAGTACGAACTGGCCCACGGACGGCCCATCATGGTCTCCGGAGGCATCCCCACCGACAACGACCCCTGGGTCGGCGGCGGCGTCACAGGCCACATGTGGAATGTGGACGGCTACGACGACCAGGACCGCGTCCACGCCACCTATAACTACGTCGACTACAGCGGGACGCCGATTGAGGGCTACTTCCCCGTCGCCGCCATGGGTCCGGTGACCACCGATGGCGGCCAGTGGCCCGGCAACACGCACGACCACTTCTCGCTTATGAACTTCCAGCCGGCGGTGGCGGCGACCTCGAGTCCGGTGGTCGAGACCGAGCCGGTCAACAATCCCACCTCGGCCACCGCGCGTGTGAGCGGCTCGGTGATCGGGCAGGGCAACGCAACCGTGACCAAACGCGGCTTCCACGTCTCGCTGGTCTCGGGCACGAGCGTCAAGCCTTACGACGTGATCGTGGGCAGCGGCGAAGGGCACTTCCTGAAGACCCTTACCGGTCTCGAACCCTCGACCACCTACCAGGTCAAGGCCTTCGCCACCACCATCACGACAACCTACTACGGCGAAGCCCAGCAGTTCACTACCCTCGACTCCGGGGCCGTGCCGGCCGAGGTAATGCCACTGATCGACTCGGGCTGGGTCTTCAACACCTGGCCCTACAACGCCGCGCTGCCTGCGTTCCCATCGGGGCCCGGCGGCCACTTCTACAACGAGTACAACGCGAACGCTCTGGCGCGCCTGCTCTACTACTGGCGTTACCCAACCCATGGCACGGGGGTCTTCTCGAACTACGTCTCGTGGGCCGGCTTCACGCTGGAGGTCGATCTCTCCACGCTCAACCTCGACTACACCAAGATGCCCTACAAGCTGAAAAACACTGACACCGCCCCGACCTACAGCCAGTTGACCAAGCTCGAGGCGGCCACCGAGATCTTCGGCTTTGGGGCCACCGGCACCGGCACCGGGGCCATGCGCGCCGCCGAGCTCGACAACACTACGGCCGCGCAATTGGCCTCGGCCTGGGAGCTCGATCCCGGCCTGCGCATGGTCAAGCAGGGTGCGGTTTCAGCCAGCGAGTGGGCCAGCCTGCTCAAGGCCGAGATCGCCGCCGGCCGCCCGGTACTGGTGCAGGGCCGCACCTCCGACAGTGTCGCGCCGGGAAAACCCGGCAACGTGAACAGCGGCTGGTTCCTGGTTGACGGCTACAACGCCAAGGGCCAGTTCCACGCCGACTACTCGCCGGTGGGGCTGGGCGGAGCGCCGATCGCGCAGGGCTGGTACAGTCCCGCGAGCCTCGGACCCCCGGGCGGATTCATCGCCTACAACCGCGCCTTCATAGGCTTCAAACCGAAGGAGTAGGGAGCGTCAGGCTCCGGGGGTGGAGGCTGGCGCGCCGAGCACCTCCCGCGCGGCCCGGCGGCCCAGGCGGGTGCGGTCGGGGATGCCGAGGAGCACGCGCCCCAACCGCCTCGTTGCACAGAATTTCCCCAACCCGGCGCACCTTTGAGTCATGGATCGCATTTCCAGCAACCCGGCGGTCCGGCAACTCGCTAACTCGCCATGCCCGCGCAGCGGGCGCCAACCTGCTGCTTTCGATCCGGCCCCGCGACTCGCTCACCATCCCGAAAGACGGCTTTGTCGATGGACTCCCGAAGTTCGGTTCCCCCCCCCGGCCATCCCAGCTACAGGGCTTCTGACTCCTGCCCTGGCGGGTTTCACTCTCCCGCTGAATGCTCCCGCCTTTCTTTGGGCATACGGGCCACCCGCCAGAGTGTCCCTGTCAGGATCCGACCTCACAACCTCAGAAGACACACGGTGTTTCTTCAACTCGGCGTGAGTGGAGGTTGCGTCGAAATATTTTATCCGGATACTATCGACAGTCCATTTTCATCCGGATAATATTAAATCCATGGAACACCGACCGACCCACTCCGCCTTTGCCGCCGACCGCCTCATCGCCTCCGGCACCCTCGAACAGACACTGGCCGCCGTCATCGCCGCCCTCGAACAGGACCGCACGTTGCAGCCCATCTTCTTTGAAGAAGCGACCGGCCGCCAGCTCGACTTCGACCTGCGCGGCACGCTGGAGGAGGTTCTGGCGCGAGTGACGCCGCCGCGGATAGGACCAGGGCGGCCAAAGCTGGGGGTGGTTGCGCGGGAGGTTACGCTGCTGCCGCGGCACTGGGAGTGGCTGGAGGCGCAGCCGAATGGGGCCTCGGCGGCGCTCAGGCGGCTGGTGGAGGCGGCACGGTCGCAGCAGTCGGACGGAGACGAGGTACGGCAGACGCGGGAGGCCGTGGGCCGGATCATGTTGGCGGTGGCCGGGAATCTGGTCGGCTTCGAAGAGGCGTTGCGCGCGCTCTACGCGGGGGACCGGCAGCGATTCGAGGACGAGATCGCGTTTTGGCCCGGGGATATCCGGGAATACCTGCTCTGCCGGGCCGGTGCGGCATTGTGGATCCGAGGCTGAACGCAGAACCACCGGAAGGCGAGCGTCGTAGACTGTTAGGCAAGCCTGGCAGAGGGCGGCGGGTCAGCCACTGCGCAAGGCGGATGGGGGCGTTTGCGTGGATCTCTCTCGCCTGCTGCGGCTGAAGGACCGGACCGCCGGAGAATGGCGGCGCACGGCGTGGGCTCTGGCGGGCGCCGTTGTGTTCTCTGCCTGCTCCGCGCTGGCGGCCGGGCAGAAACCGCAGAGCGCGCCCGCAGCGGCGACGGCTCCGCCGGCTGCGCTCCAGACAAGCGCTGTGGTCACGCTGAACGGCCCGTGGAAGTTCCAGCAGGGGGACGATCCGCGCTGGGCCGACCCCAACTTCGACGATACGGATTGGCTCTCGGTGACGCTGGCCGCGCCGCTCGCCAGCCAGGGCGTCGAGAGCTACACCGGTTACGGCTGGTACCGGCTGCGGCTGGACGCGGCCTTGTTGAATGGCTTGACCAGTCAAACGCCAGGCAAACCGCTGATGCTCCTCGCCGCGCCCAACTCGGTGGGCCAACTGGCCGTCTACATCGACGGCGTGGAGGTGGGGCGCACGCGCGGCATGACCAGCCAGCCGGTCGAGTACCGTTCCTCCCCGGTCGAGGCGCGGCTGGAAGGCGCGGCGAGGACGCACGTGCTGGCGATTCGCAGTTGGGCGGGGCCGCAGGTGCCCATCCGAATCGGCCTGCTGGCCCGGGTGGAGCTGGGCGGGGCGGCCGGGATCGATGAGCGGATGCGGCAGGCGACGAGCCGGCAATGGAACGAGGGCGTGCTGGCGCCACTGCTGGTTTCCTTCTTCTTTCTCTGCGTGGCCGGGCTGGGGCTGGCGCTATTCTTGGCGCAGCGGCATCACGTGGAGTATCTCTGGCTGACGCTGCTTTGCCTGGCCGTGGATGGAGAGGGAGCGGGGGACGTGGCTTACAGCCTGGGGCGTTTGCCGCTGGGAGTGTACGACCAGGCGGAGCTCTGGACCGGTCATGCCTTCATGGCGGTGACGCTGGAGTTTGTGCTGCGCTTCACCCGGAGCCCGTTCCGGCGGACGGTGCGGGCCGTGCAGATTGCAGTGCTGGCGCTTCCGCTTGGCTGGTATCTGCTGCCCTCCTCGGTCTACGGGGCGGCGTCGGTAACGGCGCAGGTGGTCTTCTGCGGGCTGGTCTGCTTCCTGCTGCTCGGGGCCTGGCGCCATGGCAGGCGCGAGGCGGGAGTGATGCTGCTGCCGTTCGTCTTTGCCGCGTTGGCCGGCTCCACGGACTCGGTGCTGAATTACTTCGCCGCGCTGCGCTGGCTGCCCCGGCGGATCTCCGTTCAGGATTTCTACCTGGGCCCGATTCATTACGACATTGGTGCGGTGGCTTACCTGATTCTTCTCGTCAGCCTGGTAGCCGTGATTCTCTACCGCTTCATCCGAGTGAGCCAGGAGGAGCAGCGGTCGAGCGCGGAGGTGGCGGCGGCGCGCAGCGTGCAGGCGCTGCTGATTCCCACGGACCTGCCCTCCAATGAGCATTTCCTGCTCGAGAGCGCCTATATCCCAGTGAACGGCGTGGGGGGCGACTTCTTCCAGGTTCTGCCGCTGGCCGACGAGTCGCTGCTGATCGTGGTGGGCGACGTGAGCGGGAAAGGCCTGCAGGCGGCCATGAGCTCGAGCACGCTGGTGGGCGCGCTGCGCAACGAGCTGGCGCACGAGCCGGCCACGATTCTGGACCACCTGAACCGGGTGCTGCTCGGGGCCGGGCGCAGCGCCAAGGCAGGCAAGGATGCGGCGCCCAGCTTTGCCACTTGCATGTGCGCGCGGATTCACCCGGATGGCCGACTGATCCTGGCCAACGCCGGCCACCTTAGCCCTTACCGCGACGGGCGTGAGCTGGAGATGATGCCGAGCCTGCCGCTGGGCGTGATTGCCGAGGCCGGCTACGAGCAGAAGACCTTCCGGCTCAACCGCGGCGACCGGCTGGTGTTTCTGTCGGACGGGGTGGTGGAGGCGACCGACGCGCACGGCGAAATCTTCGGCTTCGAGCGGACGCAGCAGGTGAGCAACGAGCCGGCGCTCTACATTGCGCAGACGGCGAAGCATTTCGGGCAGACGGACGATATCACGGTGGTGTCGCTGTACCTGGCGTCGCGGCGGGCGCCGGAGGCGGGACCGGTTGAGGATGCTTGAGGATTCTGAGGGAAGGCGAACGAGGTTTCTGTTGGAAGGAATAGAATAGATAGAATATTGTTGCATTCTTTTCCCGATTCGCCGTACTCTGATCTTGTCCTCTGCCAGGAGGTGCCGAGATGAACGCCAGCGATCAGGTACGGACTTTCGTCCGCGATCATTATGTGGCGCCTGCGCGCAGGTCAGGATCGAGGACCGTGACCGTGCGCGCCGGAGATGTCCACAAAGCCCTGCGCTGGGAGCTTCGGCGCGTTCCGCAGGTCTGCGCGGCGCTCTCGACCCGGAAATTCCTGGAGTGCGCGCGGGTCGAGCTGATCGAGAAGAAGGGACCGCCTTCCGGGCAAAGTACCACGGTGGAGTTCACATACCGGTTGCTGGACGCCGAAGCCGAACCGGCCCAATTCGAGCAGGCGGGGCCGAGACCGGAGGGTGTTCAGGACGGCGCCGGGCTTGAGGATCTGTATGGAATCTTCGAGGAAGGGTTCCGCACGCTGGGCGGGGGCGAGGCCTTTCTGAAGGCGGAGCGGGCTGCCTGGGGTCCGGACCCATGGGAGAAGCTGGAACTCGAGGCCGCTGGGCGCAAGGAAGCGAGCGGGGAATGAGTCTGGTCTACTGGGACTCGATAATGTTCGTCTACCTTCTCGAACGGCATCCGGGTTACTTCGCAACGGTCGAAACGGTTCACCAGGCCATGCGCCGGCGTGGCGATACGCTCTGCACCAGCATTTTCACGCTGGGCGAGGTTCTGGTTGGGCCGCGAAAGCTGGGTCTCAATGCCGGAATCGACCGCGTGAAGGCGTTCTTTGCCTCCGGCTCCCTCCGTGTTCTGCCTTTCGGCGTGGAAACCGCGGATCAATTTGCTTCCGTGCGGGCCTGGACGGAAGCATCTCCCGCGGATGCCGTGCACCTGGCCGCGGCGGCCGAGGCCCGGGCGGACATCTTTCTCACCAACGACCAGAAAATCGCGCGGCTGACGATTCCCGGAATCGGAAAAATCGCCCATCTGGACCCGACGCTCCTGCGCTCCCTGTTTCCTTGACCGGGTTTCCTTACCACCGGAACATGCCTGATGAGCCCGGCCGCTGCTAGAATCCGCATAGGCCGCTCATGAGTGTAAAAGCCCTCTATCCCGGCAGCTTCGACCCGCCCACCAACGGGCATGTGGACATTGTGCAGCGCGGATCCCTGCTCTTCGAGCACCTCACGGTGGGCATCCTCAGCAACCCGGGAAAGGACCCGCTCTTCACGGTGGAGGAGCGGGTGGAGATGCTCCGGGAGTCGACGGCACACCTGACGAATGTGTCTGTTGCCACGTTTGACGGGCTGACGGTGGAGTTTGCGCGGAAGCTGGGGGCGACGGCGGTGCTGCGCGGCATCCGAGCGATCTCGGATTACGAGTACGAGTTCCAGATGGCGCTGATGAACCGGCGTCTGGCGCCGGAGATCGAGACGGTGTTCTTGCAGCCGGCGGGGCGGTACTCGTTTGTGAGCTCGCGGATGCTGAAGGAGGTCTTCAGCTTTGGCGGCGAGGTGACCGGGCTGGTGCCGCCGAACGTGCTCAAGCGGCTGCGGGCGCGGATGGGGAAGAGCTAGAGCCAATCGAGCGGCGAAATCCTCGATTCCGCCGCTCGATTCTGTAAACGGGCTGTAGACTCCGGACGCTAGTTCGTCTTGAAGCTCTGCACCGCGCCATAGGTGGTGCCGCCCACCGACTGCACCACCGGCTGGAAGTAATAGGTTGTCTTCGTCTTCCCTGCAAATGCGGCGGTGTGGGTTTGCGCGGAAGCCGAGGCGCCAAGGCTCTGCTTCGGGGTAGCGGTGTTCAAGGCCGTCGCACTGGCGCCGAAGAGGAACCAGCCGTTGGCCGCCACTCCCTGATTGTTCACCGCGGCCGTCAGCGTAGCCCCGGTGCTGCCGATTTGTGTCGCCAACCCGGTCAGCACCACCGGCGAGGCCACCAGAGTGTAGCCGGCCGCCGCCACGGTGCTCGAAGTGAAATTCGAGGCCGTCGCGATGGCCTTGATCGTCTCAGTGGCGCTCACGGCGATCGGTCCCGTGTACTTTGTGGATGTGCTCGATGGCGTGCTTCCGTTGGTCGTGTAGTAAATGGTTGCATTCGTCGTCGTCGTCGAAAGCGTCACCCACTGCGCCGCGCCGTAACTGGCTCCGGCCGGTGCGAAGGTGGGAGCCGTGGCGGCCGCCAGCAGGGTGAACTTGGCCCCCACACTCTGATCCGCGCTCATCTTCACCGTGCAAGTTGCCGCCGATCCCGTGCAGGCCCCGCTCCATCCGGCAAAGGTCGAATCGCTCTTGGCAGCAGCCGTCAGCGTCACCGAGGCGCCCGCCGCGAAGGTGGCCGAGCAGGTCGATCCACAGTTGATCCCGGCTGGCGAACTGGTCACCGTGCCAGTTCCGGTTCCGCTCTCGGCGAGCTTCAGCGTCTGTGTCTGGGGCCGCGAACCGGGGCCGGCGAAGGCCTTCAGGTTCACCATCATGTTCGAACTCCGGCCCAGATTGAGCGTGGTCGTGTCGGTCCAGGCGGCGCCATTCCCGCTGACAAAACTGACTCCTGGCTCCCCGGTTTCCTGGCTGGACCAACCCGGCACAGCCGCCTGAAATGGAATCGGATAGCTGTAGCCCGGCGTGTTGAGATTGACCACCACGGAAAACGCCTGCCCCTTTTGCACCGTTACCTGCTGCGGAAGTGGCACGGTGTGGTAACCGGCATGGGCGAAGGTTCCCGTAGCCGTTGCGGCCAGGGTGCCGCTGGTGGGTCCGTTGGTGACGCCGGTATAAACCTTGAAGGTGTAGCCGGTGTTATCGGCCAGCGCGTATGTCGATACAGCCAGCAACGGATTGCTGTCGGTTGCCGTGTAAATCGCGGCTAGCCATCCGCTGGTGCTGCCATAGCCTTCCCCGCCTATCGTTCCCAGGGGATCGTACTGATACTCCGCCGTGTAACTCGCCGCGCTCGCATTGCCGGAAAACACAAAGGCACTGCCATACGCAAACCACACGTCGTAGTAGGAGACCCAGAAGAATCCGCTGTTGCCGAAGTTGGTTCCCCAACTGTTCTTCACCAGGAAAGCGCCGGGGCCCGGGGGCAGCTTACCGGCATTGAAGTTCCCCACGGCATAGTTATCGTCCCAGCCTACAAGTGTTACAGAGTGGTTAATATCGCACTCGCCCCCGCAGATTGGATCGCCGTTGTAGTAGTAGGCCGCCGTGCTGGCATTCCAATACGGCAGATTGGTGTGACCGAGCGCACTTGCGCTCATGCTGACATCCACCGCGCCCCAGGTCATGAGGGCGTTCTTCAGTGTGGCAGTGTCCCAGGAGCTTTGCCGGGAGGGGAGGAAGATCACATCCTGGGTGTGCTTCTTCGCCCTCGCGCCGGAGGGGGAGTTGTTATAACAGGTGCTCGTTGAGGTGCACTGGGTAGGATCCGGATCGTCGAACCCGCTGACCGGCCCGGCCCATCGCGCCAGGTAGGCGGTGCTCATGATCCCGTTGCCGCCGTTGCATCTGCCGGTGTCGAAGCCGCTCAGATTGTTCAGGTTGTTTTCCGAAAAGTTCCAGGTCTCGGCCGGCAGCAGCGACGACTCCATCGATCCGAAGGTGGCGAAGGCCCAGCAATCCCCGCACATTAACTGATTCTTGACCGGGCTCACCTTGCTGGTCGTCCGCAGATCGTAACTGGAGGGCAGTGCCGCCGCCGTCTCCGGCGTCACCGACAAAGCCCGCGCCTTCGTCAGGTGCGAGAGATCGACGGGCGGGGGAACGTAACCGAGCGTGTATCCGGCCAGATTGACCATTGGAGTAAGAAACTGCGGCTTCACGAGCTTCTTTTGAAACTCGACGAACTGAGAATTTAATGGAGCGGGCGTGGCCTCCTGCGCCAGCCCCGGCAGCGCCGCGCTGACCGAAACTGCGGCGGATAAGACCGCGGCCCACCGCCAGGGAGAACGGCGCCCAGCGCCGGACTTATGTGCAGTGGGCTGTGCAGCAGAAAGCATGGAAAACGGTAATGCTATTTTCGTCGTAGGTTCTACTCCCTTTCGTGATGCCTGGTTACATGAATATGAATCTGGCGCTATTCGCGCCTCGGAAACCTGATCAAGCAGTCCTCAATTCGTCCAGGGGCAATCGGTAATATGAACAATCAAAGCAATACGGAGCTATCCGTAGTCGGCCGGGATTCAAGTGAAGGACTGTCACAAAGCGTCCTTCGATTGAGTTTTTTGGAAAATGCGTTGCGGCCCCTGGGAAGAAAAGACTCTAAGGAACCTCTGATCAAGCCCCGCGGCCGCGTCTCCATTGCTTAGAATTGTAGGTAGAGGGAAAACGCGATGCGCCAGATAACATTTGCCTGCCAGCCGAGTTTTGAGGAGTTTGCCCGGGCCAG